>JAKJCH010000085.1 GCA_022706565.1 Bacillota bacterium
GAGGTTAGTTTTCCCAGCAGGTATTGTTGGGCAGCATCCCGGGCCGGACCCTGTGCTCCCAGGATCACCGTGATGCCCTTCTCGTTAAAAATGTCGACTGCCCCGCCGCCCATTCCGCCCGAGATAACCACATTGACCCCCAGGTCGTTCAAAAAATTAGGCAGGAAGCCCGGTTTATGCCCTGGATTGGGTATAGATTCGCTGTTGATTATTTCCGAGCCCCGCGCTTCGTAGATATTAAAATTAATACAATGGCCGAAATGGCCCGCCACCTTGTCTTGTTCACTGGCTACTGCTATCTTCACTTTATGACCTCCATTTTTTCATTCCGAGTTAAAACATCTGCTGCCTCATTTAGCCAATCAATCTTGAATTCTTCGATCCTGCCCTGATCGCATAACTCCGCCAGCTGGGGGTCGACTGGCAGCCGGGCCAGCACCTCCAGGCCATATTGGGCGGCTATCCGGCCCACATGGCTGGTTCCAAAAATATCGTGATTCTGGCCACAGTCGGGACAGTTAAAATAGGCCATGTTCTCTGCCAGCCCGATTACTGGAACCTTCATCAGTTGAGCCATCTTGACTGCTTTGGAGACGATCATACCCACCAGTTCCTGCGGCGAGATCACAATGATAATGCCATCCACCGGTATGGACTGGAAAACCGTCAGGGGAACATCGCCGGTGCCAGGCGGCATATCGATAAACATGTAGTCGACGTCATCCCATATGACATCGGTCCAGAACTGCTTGACGGCCCCGGCCAGGATAGGCCCCCGCCAGAGGACTGGATCGCTGTCATTGTCGATAAGCAGGTTGACCGACATGATGTCTATGCCGGTCAAGCTTTTCACCGGCAGCAATCCCATGGCATTACCTATAGCCTTATCGGTAATACCAAATATCTTGGGTATCGACGGCCCGGTTATATCGGCATCCAGGATGGCCACATTATATCCCTTTCGTTGCATGGTGACCGCCAGAAGGGAGGTGACCAGGGATTTGCCCACCCCTCCTTTGCCGCTGACCACCCCGATAACCTTTTTGACCCGGCTCAACTCATGGGGTTCCTCCAGCATACTCTTGGGTTCTCTTCTTTCCGCGCAGTCTACCCCGCAGGTGCTGCATGTCTGGGTACAGTTGTCGCTCAATTTTCATTCTCCTTTTCAAATATATAGTGCGATATTGGTCTGCCATGCTGTCAACAACATATCTTATTAAGCCGGCCGGACTACACCAGTGCAGGCACTCCAATCCTAACCTGAACCCGTCTGTTTACGACTCCCGGATCCGAATACCTCCGCCGCTCTCATCCCCCAGCAGGGTCATAGTCTGCCCAAACACCTCCCGGACCGCCCGGCCTGATGGGCAATCAACATCTACTATGCTGCGGGCTTCATTAACAGCCTTAACCGCCTCCGGGTCATAGGGGATAAATCCTAATAGGGGCAAATTGTTGAGTTCGCAAAAGGCGGCTATTTTTTCACTGTTGCCGGGGCTGGTATCGTATTTGTTGACACACACGGCTACCTTGGTCTGGAATTGCCGGGCGGTTCTGATGATGCGCTCCATATCACTGATTCCAGACATGGATGGTTCGGCAATTATCAGCACCATGTCGACCCCGCTGAGGGAAGCAATCACCGGACAACCGATGCCGGGCGAACCATCGATTATCGCCAGGTCAGCATCATTAATCACCGATATCATCTGCCTTTTGACCTCGGTGACCAGCTTGCCGGAGGTACCGCTGCCCATCTTCAGCTGGGCGGTGGAGAACACCGCATGGTTGAGGTACAGCCTCAATTCCCCGGCCACCGCCGGATGCAAAGACACCGCTCCGACCGGGCATACATATTCGCAGACCCCACATCCTTCACAGACATAATCATCCACGGTATAGACAGGCTCGGTCCTGATGGCATCAAAGCGGCAATACTGCCGGCAAAGGTCACATTCGATGCAGATCTGCTCCTCTATTTGCGCCTTGGGTAGCCCGTAATAGTCGGTCCGCCGGGGCTCTGATTCCTGCTCCAGAACCAGGTGCAGGTTGGGCGCATCCACATCGCAATCGGCATATACCCTGGCCTGGGCTAACTTGATAAAAGCGGAAGCCACCGTGGTTTTCCCGGTGCCGCCCTTACCGCTGAGGATCAAGAGCTGTTTCATGCTGCACCTCCTCCCTCACTGCCTCCAGCAGGGACGCGAATAAGGCCCGATACCGGTCACTTTCACGGATTGCCACCAGGCCTTCGGAGTTTAAGACCCCCAACTCCTGCTCGTAATCAATCCGGGCCAGTATCTTGATGCCTTTGGCCTGGCAGTATTGTTCGGAGGGGTTGGGGCCCTCCAAACATTTGTTGAGCACCACCCCATGGGGTTTGCCGAACAACTGCGCCAGTTCATGGACCAGGGCCAGGTTATGGGCCCCAAAAATGGTAGGCTCCGCCACCAATATGCAATAATCGGAATCCCTGACACTCTCCATCACCGTACAGGCACTGCCGGGGGGACAGTCGATAAAGGTCAGACCCGCGGGGACGTCGGCCAGCAACTTCTTGATTATGGGGATCCCGGAAGCCTCTCCGGTATTCAGCATCCCGGTCATTACCCTGACATCTTCGGAAAAACCTCTCTCAATCACCCCGATGGGCTGATCTCTCTCCGTCAAAGCCCTCAGAGGGCACAGTAATATGCAGCCCCCGCAGGAATGGCAGACCTCTTCGAAAATCATCAGCCTCTGATCGACATAAGCCAGGGCATTGAATTTGCAGAACTCCACGCATTCCCGGCAACCATTACATAATCCCTGATCCACCGCCGGGATTTTGACGGTGATCTCTTCGGTTACCACATCGGCAGGCTTGAAAAACAGATGCCCGTTGGGCTCCTCCACATCACAGTCGATATATGCGGCATCTCCGGCCAGAGCGGCCAGGTTCACCGACACCAGGGTCTTGCCGGTGCCACCCTTGCCGCTTAAGACCGCTATCTTCACCTTATTGGCCTCCCTGACCGTGAAATCCGGGGTGAAAATCTTCCAAGGGACTTAGGCCGCTGCCTTTATAGGCGTCGATATTATCCTGGATCGAATCATTGACGGTCTTGAACATCTTGATGCCGGCGGCAGCGACTACCTGAGCGGCGTTTTCGCCGCAGCGGGGGGTAAGCAAAACCTTGGCCTGGCTGTCTACTACCGTTTGGGCCGCCTTGATACCGGCACCACCCTGGCTCATGGCAGCCGGATTGGTGATAAAATCTGTGCTGCCGCTATCGGTATCGTATATCAGGAAATAGGGCGCCCGTCCGAAGGACACACACACCTTGCTTTTCATGGACTTGTCATCAACAGGTACAGCAATGAGCATTGCTGGACCTCCTTTCTGCATGATAATTGTTCCTATAATTTGCAGCCAGCAGGTTTCTCAGGGTTAATCGTCCGGCTTAGAGAAAACTGATTTATCGAGCTGTTCTCTTTCCCTTTCTTTCCAGCCGATCCGATGACGGTGGCAGCCTCCGCATCGGCAGAGTTCCTCCAGCCCTTCACACAGTTGGAAGTCTCCCCCTTCGATTCTCAGCACCTTGCTGTTCACCAGGGAATCAGCCAGTTTTTGGCGGGCATCATTATATATGCGCTGCACGGTGGTCCGGGCGATATTCATCTGTTCGGCGCATTGTTCCTGGGTAAAGCCCTGTAAGTCGATGAGCCTGATGGTCTCATATTCATCCACCGACATGACTACACAGTTTTCCGGACTAATCGGTCGGTTCAGCGGGCCAAAGCTATCGCTGGCCGGCATGCAGCAGACCTTTCTCCACTTTCTTGGTCGGGCCACTCTCAATCACCTCTTAACTAACCGGGCTACGGCTCCCGGTCAGACTCTCCAGACGCTTGTTTATAGAAGCCAGTTGGTCCTCCAGTTCCTTTTTCCGCCGCTGCAGTCTCTGCCCCTCAGGTTCCAGGTTGAATTCCCCACCGGCTCTCTTCCGGCGCGCGCGGGCGAATCCGCAGCCCAAGCCCAGGATAGCGGCACCGCCCAATCCCCTGGCTATGCCTTGTCCCAATCTGGACGCCAATCCCCAACCTGCACCTCGACCCATACCCGGCACAAAACCCATGGCCGCGCCTCGCCCAAAGGCTCTCCCAGCCCGGGCTCCACGCCGCAGGGCATCAGCACCCATGATACACATCCCCATTCCTCTGCCCGTCATGGGACCGATGCCCAACGGTCCGGTTCCATCTCTAGCTGGCATTCTCATGACCTCCTTAAGGTTTTTGACATATGTCTGTTATGTTTGTAGTCTAGATTAGTATTGAGCATATGTCAATAATAAGACTGTTTGGTCAGCACAAAAATTTGAACCGGACGATTAGGACTATCCCATCGCCGGTTCATCGATTCTGGTTTTGGCATCTGCAACCCTTCTATTCAGTTAAGAAATCATATCTACCGGCTCTGGCCAAGTCAATCCTCGCGACCTGTTCCTGCCTTAGGTAGGCAGCACTACAACTCCTCGACTGTGGCTACTAGCCGGGTAAAGGCCGACTTCAGGTTCTCCTGCTGCAAATCCCAGACCGTCCACCCAGTCAGGGGCAAATCGTGGATTCTCTCGCAGTGAGGGATGGGATCGGCCAGGGTTTCATAACCAAAATAATCGCCCAGGGCAAACAGCTGCTGGCTGTTGTGCTCCCACTCCTTGGTGTTTATCTTGTTAGATATGATCAGATCCACCGGCCTGGCATCATCTTCGACGCCTAGATTCTGCTGCAGGGTCCGGATTAGGCCCAATTCGTCCAGATGCTCGAGATCGGTGCAGACCGCCAACTTGTAGGGCAGATCAATTAACTGTTTTGCATGTTCAATCGAAGCCGGATGTATCAGTATGTACTCATAATCCGTTCCTTCCATGAATGGGACCAAGGCATCAGCTACAGTCTGCCCCCCTTCAACGCAAGCGAAGCTCAGCAGATCCACGCCCAGGCGGGTCGAAGTTATGGGTGGACCGGGCGCCTGGCAGCCCTGACTAGTCTGGAGGGGGACAGTTCCCAGCCATTGGATGAGTTTTTGATTGTTTCCCCAGTCCAGGATTAATACCCGACGGCCCTTGGCAAGCAGACCGGTGGCCAGATTGACGGTCACCGTGGTCTGACCGCTGCCGGGATGTCCGTTGATAATCGTGATCACCTTCATATGCGCCCCTCCTGCTGATCAACATCTGATTCCTCTGTCTGGTATGTTCATCATAACAGGAAAACAACGATGCCAACATGCTGATTCTATGGGGTTATTACCACAAAAAAGCCGGCGCTGCCAAGGCCGGCTCAATTTCTTATCCACATCTATTAAAACACAAAGCATCCTCGTTTCGGTTACATCAATCTGGCTCTACAGTCGGTCCCGAAAGACTTGACTGCCTCCAGCGTTGCAGGGCCGCCTGCTGCAGCTGATCCATCATTGGCAAGATGACAAACCGCCTCGTCTGATGAAGTATTTCAGCAGCCAGGAGTAGTCGATTACGGCATTGCGTAGGAACGGTTCCAGTTCGGGATCGTATACCACTTTGATCCCGCCATGTTCGACCACCCTATCGTTCTCATTAGTTGACTCATCCAGAGTCAAATACAGATTCGGGCCGCCTCAGCCGATGCCGCCGAAATTGACCCGCAGCCTGGCCTCCCGGGATATCTTGTTTTGGTCCTGGCCCTGCTTGAATTTCTGGCGGGCCTTTTCGGTTATGTTGAACATCTCTCTCACCTGCCTTCCCAAGATCATTCATACCTTTACCACATACGCCGCTCGGCAATAGGCAAATTGTCACCATACCCCAACGGGGTATATATAATATACCCCATTCATTCCCTAAGTGCAATGGTCCCGTTAATTTTACCTTTATTCTTTTGTCCCCAGTACGACATCAACCCCACAATTTTTATAGAACTTAAACAAAGTCATCACCGGATCTTCACAAACGGACCTTACAATAATCACATATCCCTATACATGAGTAAGTTTATCATTCAAAGCCCTGGATTCATTTTAACCACGAAGCTTCATCTCGGAGTGCTGCCAAGCGGTTGCCGCCGCCAATAATAAAGCCGATGCTCCCTGGTCGGAGCACCGGCTTTTTTATTAGTCGCAAAACTGGTTTTTACCAGAACGGGAAGCGAGGCAAAAGAACCGTCCCCGTGCCCCGTGCCCGTGCCCAGTACTTAGCGGATGGTTACGGTGCGGTTCCCGGCATCCCATACCGCGGTGGACCCGAAGGCCTGGGCTACCCAGGCGATGGGCAGACAGGTGCGGCTGTTGGTTATCTCCGGGGCTACGTCCATACGCGTAGGGGTTCCGTTGACATAGATGTTGCGACTGCCGATAATGAGTGTCACCCGGGTCGACTCCTTGGTCAGGATCACCTGCCGGGTAGCTTCATCCCAGATGATGTCGGCGTCGGTCAGACCCATCGCGTATGCCACATAGCGGATCGGCATGTAGGTGCGTCCATCCCGGATATAGGGAGCTACATCCATCCACTGGCCTGAACCCTTCAGGGTGTAATAGGCTGAACCGATAGTAAACACACTGGTACCGCTGGTGGCAGGTTTCTTGGTGGAAAAGTTGTTCAGGTAGCCATAAGTGGTACCCTGGTTATTGGTGGCATAAGCCCTCACATAGTAAAGAGTGTTCGGTTTAAGACCGGTCAGGCGGTAGCTGAACTCCTGGTCTTCATCGATGCTGCGGCCCACCTCGATACGATTGGGGGTAGAAGTAGTGGTGCCGTAGTAGAAACCGTAAGATTTCACCTGCGATTCGCCCTCGTCGGTGATGACTCCGTTGAAGCGGGCCCAATCCTCACCGAAGGTGCTCGGCAAGGTGGTGACCCGCGGTTTGCTGCTGGCTTCTTCGGTAACGAAATACCGGACCGTGCCGTAGGCAATACCGTTGCGGTTACGGGCATAGGCCCGGAAGTAATACTTGGTGTCCACCTTGAGGCCGGTCAACTCGTATTCGAACTGATCACCTTCATCGATGGAGTCGCGGTAGTCGCCCACCACTTTTCGCGTGGAGGGGGAGGAAGTGGTGCCGTAATAAAACCCGTATTCGATTATTTCATCGTCGTCCCCGAAATCCACGATCTTCCCGTTCAGGATGGCTGCTTCGGCCTCGATCTCAGTGGCCGCGGCCGTGGTTACCTCGGGCAGCCCCTTGTCGGCGGTGGTGATGAACGAGCGCACCGTTCCATAGGCAATGCCTTCACTGT
>JAKJCH010000086.1 GCA_022706565.1 Bacillota bacterium
TGGAGTTATTGGTCCCTGATCATAGGGACCATTTGCGGAGCTCTTGCAAACGCCATTATCCTCACCTTCAAATCACCTTGGAAACCCTCGCTGTTCTATGAACTAAAGCTCCTCAAGGAGATGTTCAACTTCAGTGCCTGGTCTTTGATGGAGGCAATATCTATATGGCTCACTGGATGGATCGACATCTTTATTATCGGCAGTGTCCTAACTGTCTATTTCCTTGGCTTGTATAGAACCTCCGTGACCATGGTAGCCGGGATACTGAGTATTATTACGGCTGCCACTACACCATTGTTGTTTTCTGCATTATCGAGATTGCAAAACGATGATGAGGCGTTCAACAAGATGTTTTTTACCATGCAGAGGATAGTGGCGTATTTCGTCTTACCTTTGGGGGCCGGCATTTACCTTTATAGCGATGTCGCGACGCGGCTATTATTGGGGAGTCAATGGACCGAAGCCAGCAGCATTATAGGGATTTGGGCGGTTACCTCAGCCTTTGTGATTGTGCTGGGGCACTATTCCAGCGAGGTGTACAGGGCAAAAGGATTGCCGCGGTTGTCCTTCTGGGCACAGGTATTGCACCTGGTATTCTTGATACCAACTTGTGTGATCAGTCTACGATACGGTGTTTGGGTTTCGGTTTATGCCAGAGCGCTGATCCGATTGCAGTTGGTGGTAGTTCATTTATTCATAATGAGGTATGCGATTGCTTTTCCGGTCAAGACCATGTTCACCAACATATTTAGACCGGTGGTTTTTACCCTGGTAATGTGCACAATCGGCCTGATGCTGAACCACATTTCCCCGGGCTTTGGCTGGAGGATTATAGCGGCGGGAATATGTATGGTGATATATGCAGGATTGCTCCTAACCTTTGCCAAAAGTGACGTGAGGACGATTACAGATACCTTTATCAAGAGACGAACCGTTGAAACGGCCGCCGACATTCAAGCATAGCCAAACCTCCAGGGTGAAGTAATCCTGTGTCAATCTAGCACGAAACATGGTAATATTTAGTACATCCAGGATTCCTATGAGAGGACTGGCAAGGATGCGCAGAATCATTGATGCAATAAAACATCCAAGTAAGATAATACTTCACTTGTCCGGAATTAAAATATTTCATTTGATGCCGGATGAAACATATTTAAAAATGATTTACAAATGTCATATGGGCAGAAAACTCAATTTGTCCAGTCCCACTACTTACAATGAAAAACTGCAGTGGCTGAAACTGAACGATCGTAGACCGGAATATAAAATATATGCCGATAAATTTGCTGTACGGGAGTACATCCGACAAGCTGTTGGGGAAGAGTATCTCATTCCTTTGATCGCAGTATATGATAAGGTGGATGAAATACCGTGGGACGCCTTGCCGGCCCAATTTGTTCTAAAGTGCACGCATGCTTCAGGGACCAATATAATATGTCCAGATAAAAACCAGCTGGATGTAGAAACGGCGAAACGACAGTTAAACCGATGGATGCGATGGGATTATTATTGGCATGGCCGGGAGTGGCAATATAAAGAAATGAAGCCCCGTATAATATGTGAAAAATACATGGCCGATGACTCGGGATCTGAGTTGAAGGACTATAAATTTCATTGCTTCAGCGGAGAACCAAAGATTGCCACGGTAGTCCTTAACCGGTTTAAAGAAGGTGGCCCCAACGGCAATTTCTACGACATGGATTGGAATCGCTTGCCTTTTTATCAGCATTATCGGCCCTCCATAAACGAAGTGCCAAAACCTAAGAGTTTCGAGCAGATGAAGGCGATCGCTCGCAGGTTATCGGAAGGCCTGCCCTATATCAGGATAGATTACTATGAGGTGGAAGGACAGCTCTACGTGGGAGAACTGACCCTGCACCCGGCGAGTGGTTGGCTGGAATTTATCCCCGAGTCTGCAGACGACTTGGTGGGAAGTTGGGTGGAATTACCGCAGCGAAGAGGATGATTCTAAATGGCTGGCATTCGAATGATTATTGGCGGCGACCTGGTACCTACCCCAAGCAATGCCCATCTTTTCAGTTCAGGAGATGCGGAGGAATTGTTGGGCCAGGATCTGCTGGGTGAACTGAGCAAGGCTGACTACCGGGTGGTAAATCTGGAAGTGCCTTTAACCGATCAGGAAGTGCCGATACTTAAGAATGGCCCGAATCTGTTTTCGCCAACCAGTGTGGTGAAGGGGATAGCAGCCATGGGTGTCAATCTGGTCACTTTGGCCAACAATCATTGCCTTGATAATGGTGAGCAAGGGTTGTTTTCCACACTGGAGACTCTTCAAGACAACGGTGTGGATTGGGTGGGAGCAGGCCCGGACCTGTTGGCGGCAGCCGAGCCTTATATCTTGGCAATGAACGGTTTGCGCATCGGATTTTATGCCTGTGCCGAACATGAATTCAGCATAGCTGCTCATAACGGCGCCGGTGCCAATCCTTTTGATCCTCTTGATAGTCTGGACCACGTCAGTGATTTGAAAAAGTGCTGTGATTACGTCATTGTGCTCTACCATGGCGGTAGGGAACTATATCGCTATCCCAGTCCCGGCCTGCAGAAGAGCTGCCGGAAGTTGGCTGAAAAGGGGGCTGACTTGATCATTTGTCAGCATAGCCATTGTATCGGGGCCTTTGAGCAATACGAGGGCAGCATGGTCGTGTACGGGCAAGGCAATTTCCTGTTCGACTATGAGGAGGATGAATTTACGAGCACGTCTTTGTTGATTGATGTAGAGTTCACTGATACTGAGATGACGGTCAATTTCTTACCGATTATAAAACAGGGGAACGTGGTCAGAATGGCCAGTCCTCCAATCGCGGCTGAGATTCTGACTGCGTTTCGACAACGGTCCGAACAGATTCTGGATGATGGATTTATACAATCGCACTACGACCAATTGGCAATCCAAAAACTAAATGGGTATTTGGCGGCATTTAAAGGCAACAGTCTGCTGTATAGGTTCATGAACAAATTAAGTGGTAATAGATTGGCCTCTTTCATGTACTCAGAGCGCTCATTAAACAGGTTGCGCAACTATATCGAATGTGAAGCCCACCGGGAACTTATATTAACTGGTTTAAGGAAGCGTCTGGCCATTCGGGGCAAATAACACAATAACTTGGGGCCTGTCCCCAAGTTATTTGCACATTATGTGAATCATTCGCACATGGGGGGAGAAATGAAGTTGGTAATTGATTATCCAGTCGTGGAGGAATATATAAAGGAAAAGCTTCCGCATATGTATACGGCCAGGATTAATATCGATGACATCGAGTTCGAGCAGCGTTTCGAACTGCTGTGTTTTTACTGCGGGCGATATAATGCCAAATGGACCTGCCCCCCGCGCATTCCCAAGGCTGATTACAAACAAGTATTCTCTGAGTATGATCAGGCTCTCTTGGTATATCACACCCTGGAGGTAAAAGAGGATTATGATAAGGTCCGGTCGGATTCTTCGCTGATACTACATAGGGCCTTGCTGGAAATCGAGGAATTCCTTCTTAAAAAGGGCAATCCGGTACGCATCTCCTTCATCGGGGGTTCATGCAAATTGTGTAAAAATGATTGTGCACCGGATAAGTGCCGCAATCCTTATCAGGCTCGCATCCCTTTGGAGGCGACCGGTGTCAACGTCATAACGACTGCAGCCAAATGCGGGATTGAGTTGCAATTCCCGGTAACGGAAGTGATAAACCGGATAGGGCTCATTTTATGGTAAAAGGGAGGCATGTCAAATGACATACATTTTTTTAGTAGCAGGTAAAGGGACAAGGCTCCAGCCGTTAACCGTCAACTATCCCAAAACACTGTATCGACTGAACGAGAATGATACTGTGATCCAGAGGATGATCAAGCTGATCACAAAACATGATCCCGACGCGGAAATAGTTGTAGTCACGGGCTTCATGCACCGTATGATCGAAAAGACTATTACCGATGCCACATTTATTGTGAACCCATTCTACGCAGTCACCAATTCCATCGCTTCTCTGTGGTTTGCCCGCGAATACCTGGATAGAGAACATGTAACCATTATTAACGGCGATGTTGTGATGTCCGATGCGCTGGTAAAGGACGTTTTATGTCAAAAGACCGAAGGAGCCGTAGTGCTGTTCGACAGCTCAATTAAGAAAAGCGGCGACTACAATGTAAGCACCGCTGGCGACAAGGTGGTTGTGATGAGCAAAGAGCTGGAGGATTACGACGGTGAATATGCCGGGGTGGTAAAGATGGACCGCGAAGCGGCAGGCAAATTTCTTACCGTCATGAACGATATGGTAGATAACGGCCAGTATGACCAGTGGTATGAGGACGCCTTGGTCCAGATGATATTTACCGATAATTTTGTACTCAAGTACGTCGATATCTGTAATTATGATTGGACTGAAGTGGATACCGTGCGGGACCTGGTTCTGGCCAAGAAGATTTCGCAGGACTGAGTTCCAGGGAGAGTGAGGCTTGCAAGTGACAAAAAAAGAGGAGCAGCGAGAACTACTGGAAATGGTTAAAATGTTGGACGACATCTGCGCTAAGGAGAACATTTCCTACATGCTGCATAGGGGCACATTGCTGGGAGCAGTGCGGGAGCATGGGTTCATAGAATGGGATGATGATATGGATCTCATCATGCTCCGCAAGGACTTTGACGCCTTCGAAAAATGCTGTCCCAAATACTTCTCCGGGTTGGGCCTATATCTGGAGAACAAGGGTAAGTTCCCAACCGTGTGTTCGATGGAAAAACCGGAATTAATTATGGAGATTGTGACCTTGGATGCTATTCCATCGAGTGCTATAAAACACAAATTCCAGGTTTTCCTGCTGATGCTGTTGCCTTTGCTGCTCATCGACTACAGACTGTACACGTATTCTTGGACCCGCAAGGTGTTGGTTTTCTTATTATCCCTGCCTGGTCGTTTGTTTAGTGAGAAAGCCAAACTGGAAGCATTCAGGAGAATCAGCACATGGGGTAATGATGATGGAACCGATGAATTATTCATAAGCAATGGAGCGGCTCGATTCATAAATCTCAGAATCCAAAAAAGGCTTGTCGAGGAAACCGTGAGAATGCCTTTTGAGGACACCGAACTGCCGGTGCCGGTAGGGTGGGATGAATATCTCAGACTATTCTACGGCGATGATTATATGACTCCCAAGCGGGAGAATTATTACGCTTCCTGACCAAATGGGTCCCATCTGAGACCATTAAATTCTACTTCTGAAGCTTTGGCAGGTAGGGTCTAAATTTTGCTCCTTAACGTTATCAGATTGATCTCCGGAGTGTTGAACAACCGCAGCGGAAACATTCTGCTGGTGCCCAATCCACGGCTTACATATTGCTGTATACCGTCGTACTCCACCAAACCGCTAACGTATTTTTGTTCCGGGAACCAACCGGATTCACGATCATTACTGACGGGAACGTAGATGGCACCATATAACGGAATCCTGATCTGCCCGCCATGGTAATGGCCGGCGATGATAAGATCATAATTAAAAATAGGGGATTGAGAGGTTGCTGCTTCCAATTCCTTGGGACTAAACGGAATATGGGTAATCACGACTGTGTTTGCCTCACCCTTGATATTTTGGGCAGAAACCTCAGTCAGTGCAGCTACATATTCTGTATAGACTTCGCGCTCTTTATCTCCATGATAAGAACTTAATTCATCAGGTAATTCAAAATCAAAGTGCCGGGCCGTATCGTCTATCAACCACAGGGTTGCCCCGTCCCGCACCAGCGGATATGGCCGGTTGAGGAGCGTACACCCATGTTCCTCCAATTTTCGGCCGGTTGCAGTAATTTCTCCAGTAGAAAATTTATAGGCCAGATCAACATTTCCGTTGGCATACAGCATATGGGTTTTATTATCGATCCCATCCAGCAGCTCATAAAACGGCTCGAAACTCCGCACGGTGGTTTCCATATCCCCGGTGAAGGCGATCACGTCGTAATCCAGCCTGTTGATCTGGGAAGTGAGATTGGTTTGATTTCGGCCAAAACTTTTCCCATGCAGGTCGCTGATCTGTAATATGGTCAATCCCTCGAAGGCGAGGGGCAGGTTTTCAATGTAGACCGACTCTTCTTTCAATATGAAGCGGTTATTGTCATAGACGTTATATATCAGTGTCAGCCCAATGACTATAACGTAACCCCACTCAAAAACCTTGCCTATTCTAAGCGTCCGTATCAGCAAAAATATAAGAAGAAAGGGCGTTGCCATTATTATGGCAGTCATCAATGCCCATATCACTTTGCCAATCATAAATTCTCCTCCATGATCAGGGCTGCAAGCCCTAAGTTCTGTTATCCATTGTAACCCAATCAGCTTGGAATTAGGTTGCACGACTGGCCCTAAGTAATCTACATAAGGATTCTGATATGGAAGCAAGGGGACAGTCATCAGGCATCCATACTTCCTTTGCCAAACAACTTAGGGCCAAGTTATTAACAAATCTCCTCAATTCTGCATACAAGAGAATCGTATATATATAAAGAATAACATCGGATAGCAGGATAGGCTTCCAGATGCATCCCAAAATAATCAAAGAGGTGACGAGCTGCAATGCTGTTTAAGGTGATGGTTGTTGAAAAGGCGCCGGTGGTGGTAAAGCAAAAGAATGGGGGAGGATCGGTATCCTCCAAGACCACCTATATTCCACCAGGTACCATGCTGGAGGTATACGGGTATGCCAATAGTGAACAAACCCGTTTCGTTGCCTGGAATGAACAATGGTCATCGACCTTCTTCACAGTCTCCATAACCGACTGCCGACCGGCCTATTAGTGTATCACTTCTAGCTTTGGGTGGCAGGACACATTTATAATGTATAATATGTTGTAGGGTTACTATTTCTGCAGAACATCAGCAGAGGTTCGCACATAAGGGGGAGGTCAGGAATGTTCAATCGCATTCTGGTGGCTGCCGATGGCTCCAATTATTCGCGCCAAGCTCTGCGGACGGGGCTGGAGATAGCTCGTCGTTTCGGCGCAGAGGTGCAATTGATGGCGGTGGTGGATTCCAGGGACTTTACTACCGGAACACAATCGCTCATCAGCGGCGCCTATGAATTTGGCGATTTTGGCGATCTGGGCCGGCAGATGCTGGGCAAGACGGTGACTGGCATCGATACCGCCGGGGTCAAGTTCCGCACCAAGATTGCCCAAGGTAAGGCTGCCGAGATGATTTTACAGGAACTTCGCCGGGATTTCGATCTGGTGGTCATGGG
>JAKJCH010000087.1 GCA_022706565.1 Bacillota bacterium
ACGCAGTTTTAACCATGAACTCTCATTAGGCAGGTCCAGCTGGCAGGTGCGGTTGCACATCTCACAGGTGGTGCAGGCCATGAAGGTATTGACAGCCCTTTGGTCGAACTCGGCCTCTCCCTCCATGACCATCTTCAAGAAAGTCCATTTGCCCCGGGGCGACTGCGACTCCCAGCCCCGACCATAATACTGGTCACAATGGTCGATACAGTATCCGCATTGGGAGCAGGCATAGGCGTACCAGGCGATATCTCCCGGGATCCCTTTCCTTTCTTCGAATACTTCACCGCTCTCCTTGCCTTTGGCCAGGTTGCCGAAGATGCGGATAAGCGGTTCTGCAGCACTGGCCATTTTCAATCCGCCGGCTACCAAGGTTCCATCCATAACCTTGCCGGGATTCATCAAACCTTCCGGATCCATATTCTTTTTGTAGTCTACCAGGGTATCGAGATGCTCCTGACCCAAAATCTCCTTGGCAAATCCGCTGAAATAGAGACCGGTGGCATAGGGGCGCCCTCCATGTTTCTGGGCTACTTTCAAAGCGGTGAGAGACAGTCCGTACGCGAGGTTGAAATGGAGTTTCCGTTCATCATGGGGTATAAACCCCAGCAGCACCACTTCCCGCTGGTTGGTGGTAAAACCCTCCAGGATAAATGGATGATCGATCTCCTGGCTGGTTTCCATTATCACCTCAGCCAGGTTGTCTACTGGCACCACGACTTCACTGGGGATCAGCGACGGGGCGATACGCTTGGCTCGCATGGGCTCGAAACGGGCTGCCCATTCGTGTTCGGCTATTTCAGGACTCAATACCTCTCCTTGGTCTTTCATAGCCAGGTTCATAACATCATCACTGATCAAATCGCACCGGTCTGCCGTACATGCCAACAATACAATGAACTTCTCCGGCAAAACCACTTTATGGGCATCCATCACCGGTCGGCCATGATGCAGGTGAGGAGGATAGCTGTTTCGCATTTTAGCAGCTTCCGGGTTAATAAAGGTAACCGACCAGACCGGCACCTTGCGGTTGTATAATCCCGAAATGAATGAGGCCATCCGTTCGACTGAATCAAAGGCAATTGCGTTCACGTGCATGGTCTTCAAAGGTTTGACCCGCAGCTTGATCTGGCTTATAAACCCGGTAGTCCCATTGGCCTCGCTGACCAGGTTGAGGTCCTTGCCGGTGAGGTCGATCACCGTGCCATCCAGCTGCACCAGACGAGCTGAATAAACGTTGTCCTTGAAATACCCATACTCATAACTTCCTATGCCCGCCCCTCCCTGGGCCAGCCAGCCGCCGACCGTCGAGGATGGAGCACTGGTCGGATAAAGAGCCAGAGTCATCTCTCTCTGGTTTAGATGATATTCAAGTTCATTCCAGACCACTCCGGGTTCGACCGTGGCGCTGCGCTCCTCCGGGTCGATATCGATGATTCTTTTCATACGGCTGAACTCTACCACCAGACCGCCTTCTACCGGTAAAACACCCCCATAGCCGGAGGTTGCCTTGGCTCGCGGGGTCAACCTGATTTTCTCCTGCCGGGCCAGATTGACCAATTCCACCAGCTCCTGTTCGGATTCCGGCTGAATTATCCCGTCGGGTACCGGATTACCTACCAGCGGCTGTACCAGGGATGGCATTACCCCCATATCACGAGCATAGATTTTACGTTCCAGTTCATCGAAACTAACCCTGGTGCCCCATGTTGCAATCAAGTTCTTCTTGATGTTTTCCTTGATTTTAGGCATCCCTTTATACCCCCCTTAGGTATTTTTATTCATTATAACACTATAGCCCAAAGGGGTATACATATTTTATTTCAATAAATGGTTAAACCACCCAATATACTTGTTGGGTGGTTATAACCGACTTCATTCTAGCTTATATCGTTGAGGTTAGTAATACTGTAATATGCCCTGGCTGATATCGCGAAATATCGGCGCACAATTCTCCGATCCGGAACGGCCTTCTTCCACCAGAACCACTACCACCCAGCGGGGTTCGTCTGCCGGCAAATAACCGGCAAACCAGGTATTCAAAGCTTCCTCATTTTCACTGATCATCCGGCCGGTCTGGCTGGTGGCAGTCTTGCCAGCTACCGGCGCTTCAGGGATGGCCGCCGTCCTGCCGGTGCCTTCCTGCACCACTTTCTCCAGTAATACGCGCAATTTTGCGGCTGTCGACGGAGAAATCACCTGTTGTCTTTCTCCGCTGGTTACGGTGGTGCGATGCCCATCCTGATCAATTGTATATTTGACCAGCGAAGGATATGCCCAGACCCCGTTATCAGCTACCGTGGCCAGCAGCGAAGCAATCTGCAGCGGTGTCACCATCACTCCCTGCTGCCCCAAGGAAGCATTGCCCATAGCCGCCGCCCCCCCGTCGATTTTGACGTAAGAACCCATAGCGGTGTTTTCGTACCCCAGCAGGGTCTCATCGGTTAAATGCATCTTATCTACGTAGTTCAGCAGCCGAGTCCTTCCCAGACGGAGACCTGCCTCGATGAATGTCGGGTTGCAGGAACGGGCAAAAGCTTCGTCAAATCTCAAGGGTCCGTGTCCTTCTTTCTTCAGGCACGAAATGGATACCTGATCATTGAAGACATACTTGCCAGAGCAGTTGAAATGGTCTTCAAATGTGACCAATCCTTCTTCTAAGGCGGCTGCGGTAAGCAATATCTTGAATAGGGAACCAGGATAGTAACTGCTCAAGGCACGATTGGTGAGGGGGCTGCGACCGTCGAATCCAATAGCCGTATCAACCCGGTAAGGGTCGAAAACAGGCCGGCTTACCATGGCCAGCACCTCCTTGCTGTGGACGTCCATGACCACCGCCGCCCCCCGTTCGGCCCGGTGGTCCATGGCCTGCTCCACCACTTCCTGGATGCGGCCGTCTATGGTAAGCACCACTGCACTCCGTTCATCGCGGCTAGCCTGGAGCCTGCCGGCCAGACCAGGAATAGCCTGTCCGCGGGCATCTACCACTGCAACCAGATGTGGCCCTCCAGTTTGGCTGCGCAGAAGGCGGTCATAACCCTTCTCAATTCCCGCCATTCCAGTTCCCGCCCAGGCGTGGTCGGTGTACCCCAAGACATGAGCCAAAAAACCGTCATGTCTATGGCGCTCAGTGAACGGGGCTACTACCAAACCAGGTATGGCTGCCGCCGTCAGCTGCTCAATCTCGTTCTGATCCAGCTCACTCTTGATCATGACAAACTGAGCTTCATCACGTTCGGCCTGGATGAGCGCTTTGATTTCTTCCCGGTTCAGGCCTTTTACCAAATCGGCGATGGAAGCACTCAGCTGCTCGTAATATTCAGCTTCGGTGAATCCTGGATTCTTTTCTATCTGTATCGCCATGACATGGTTGATAATATCGGTTGATACAAACAGAGCCGTACTGGCAGTGGTATTGGTGAGGGGCTGCTGATAGCGATCCATTATAGCACCGCGCTGCTGGTCCCACAGTTCAATCTTCTGACTGCGCATGGCAGCAGCCGAACGGGCAATTTCTTCCCCTTTTATCGCCTGGAAATAAAATATCCTGCCCAACAAGGCCGTGAACAATGATAAAATCAGCCCCATCAACAGGAATAGTCTTTGGTAATTCAAGTTTTTTAGACCCCCGCGGCTTTTAAGAGTATCTTTCTTCGCCGCCGGTAATATTATACTTCCGCTGCCATTATCTCTATTGGGAAAGGCAGGTTCTCGAGAATCTTCATCATATCCTCCCACGTATCCGGGGTCACCCGCACCACTACCTGACCGCTGTTCCGGTCGAGGGTGGAGACTACCCCCAGGTTATCGTAGGCTTCCACAATTTTAGTCAGCATATCAATCTTGTCCGGCTTCACCCGGGCAAATATGTCATCCTTCATTTAATACACCCTTTCGGCGCAGTATACTGCCTTCAGGCAACGGACGGTCATAAGGGAAGAATATCCTTTGCCGGGGATGACGGGCTCGGTCTACTTGTTGCCCTTCCTCGTCAAAAATTTGCTGAAGCTCGACAGATAGCGGTTCACCGCTGGGCATGAGCACCTGCAGCGGGTCTCCCGGTCCGAAATTAGCCCTCTGCTCAACCATCACCCACCCCCGGCGCTGGTCATAGCCTTTTACCATACCGCAGAAGTCCGCTCTGCCCCGTACTGGTGTTTTGTGAATGTCCATAAGCAGGGATGACTCTCCCGCTATAAAACCATCGGTAAAGGGCCGGGTGGCAACGGCTGTCAGTTCTTCCAACCAGGTCTGGAGCTCGGTTTCACTATACGGGCGGCGGTTGCTTAGATACCGGTCTATGGCCTGGCGATATACGCGCGCTACGGCAGCCAAATATAGCGGGCTCTTCATCCGGCCCTCCACCTTGAAAGCATCGACGCCAGCTTCTATCAAGTCCGGCAGATAGGGCAGCAGACACAAATCGCGGGAGTTAAAAATGTAGCTGCCGCGTTGGTCTTCTTCAACCGGGAAATACTGTCCGGGTCTCTTTTCTTCCACCACCCGATAGGAATACCGGCAGGGATGGGCACAGGCGCCTTGGTTGGCGCTCCTGCCGGTCATGTAGTGGGAGAGGAGGCAGCGGCCCGAGTAAGACATACACATGGCACCATGGACAAAGACCTCCAGTTCCACCTCCACCCTTTCTTTAATGTAGATTATCTCTTCCAGGGTGAGTTCCCGGGCCAAAACGATACGGGCTGCTCCCATATCACGGTAAAAAGCAGCCGATTCGTAGTTGCTGACATTGGCTTGAGTACTGACGGTCACTGGAATTTCCGGAGCATGAGTCCGGGCTAGCCTGAAAATTCCCGGATCGGAAACGATGAGCCCATCCACTCCCAGGCTAGCCAGTTCCTCTAAAAAAGGCGGAAGAGAGTCGATGTCCCGATTGTGAGCCAGGATATTGACAGTTACGTATATCTTTTTCCCTTGCCGGTGGCACTGACTGACACCAGCAGCCAATTCATCCCGGCTCAGGTTGCCGGCATATGCGCGCAGACTGAATTCCTTGCCTCCGGCATAAACCGAGTCAGCCCCGAAGAGCAGGGCAGTAGTCAGTTTTTCCAGATCCCCGGCCGGCAGCACCAGTTCAGGTCGATACATCATGATATACGGTTCCCGCCCTTTCTATAGGCCATATCGGGCCTTGGCGGTCAGGTGTTCGGTGTAGGTGATCGAAAAGTGATGGCTGCCGTCCCCTTTGGCCACATAGTACATGTAGTCATTCGATTCCGGATCCAGTGCGGCAGCTATCGATGCCCGTCCGGGGGAAGCGATGGGCCCGACCGGTAACCCGACATTCCGGTAGGTATTGTAAGGAGAATCGATTTCCAGGTCTTTATAGGTAAGGGCTTCACGATGTTCACCCAGGCTGTAGATTATAGTGGCATCAATCTGCAGGGGCATTCCAACCTGGAGCCGGTTGTATATGACCCCAGCGATCCTCTTTCTCTCTTCCGGGACCTGGGCCTCTCGTTCGATCAGCGACGCTATGATCACCGCATCCCGCACGCTGATATTCTTCTCCTTGGCAGAAGCGGCGAATTCCTGGTTCCAAACCTCAGAGAAGCGAGCCAGCATCATAGCCACAATATCCCGAGCGCTGCTGTTTTTATCGATCCCATAGGTGTCCGGATAGAGAAATCCCTCCAAACGCTTATCAGGTGACATCGCGGTTGGAGGCAAAAATGCATAGTCGCCTACCGTGGCCAGGGCTTCCTCCCACTGCTCCGGAGTGCATATATTTTCCTTGTACAAGAGTTCCCCGATCTGCCTTACCGTGTAACCTTCGGGTATGGTCAGGGAACTGTTCTTGACTTTGCCCTCGGCAATCATAGCGGCCAACTGGGGCAGGGACATACTGCGGTTAAACTCATACAGCCCGGCCTGCAGCTGTGTGTCCAATCCTTTTTGACGGCAGTAAGCCAGAAACATCCGTTCATTGCGAATCAGCCCCTGGCCGGCTAGCAGCGCGGCTACTTGGGAAGCCGTACTGTCCTCCGGTAACCGCAGCTCTATAGGATTGGAATCGGAAGCATCAACGGGCTGGAGCTGCAGGCTCAGCCATTGGTAGCCTGACAGGGCTAAGAGAGCTGCCATCAGCACCAACAAGAGCAGTATTATCTTGGGCTTGGTCGTTTTCATCTCGGTCTCAATCATCTCTGCGCACCTTTTATCAATCAACTGCCGGGGTTAATTTATCATCATTAATGATCTCAAGGGAAGTAGGTTCTATGGCCGTACCGTAGTGGGCCGGTTCACTGGTGTCTTATCATCTTCATCCGATTCTTCCACGGGGGGTTTACCCGACGAGGGTTTACGCGGTTTGGTCTGCTCCTCCTTGTCATCGTCATCTCCGGGTAGCTGGGGCATTACAGGCACAGGATCCGGTCCCTTCAATATCAGCCGATTCAATGGTTTATAAGTATCTGTGTCCAACTGCTCGCTCTTTACGATTTTACCGTCCTGATCATAGAAGGTGCGGAAGGAGCGTACCACATAGCCCAACTGTCCTTTGTTGTTGACTACCTCCTGCCCTGGAGCCAAGGTGTTATCCAATTCGGTTATGGTGGTAAAATCCAGGGTGCGGTCTATGATAGAGGAAATCTCTATCCTCTTCTTATACTCAGTGTTGCCGTAGATGTTTATCAGTAATTGGCCCCCCGAGGTTAACGCCCGAATATAGATGGGCCGGTCGGTGTTATTCCGGAATTTGAAATCCTGCAGCCCCCAGGCCACGGTAGCGTCACGCCCCACCTGGACGTAAGCCACAGCCAGATTGTGATTGTGACGCTCAACTATTTCCAGCCCGGCCAGTAAAACAGAATTGTATAAGGTCGATGATACCTGGCATATCCCCCCGCCCAATCCCGGTTCGAATTTATTGCCTACAATCACCATGGCGTCCAGGTAACCAGTCTCCATGGTGCGTTGACCCACAGTCTCGTTGAATGAAAAGACGGCATTGGGCTGCAAGACTGTCTTGTTTATGCTGGCGGCAGCGGTTCTCAAATTATGGGAGCGGTTTATCTCCCCCGTGTTGAAGTAAGTCGCAAACCTGGACAACTCACCCATATTCTGCAACATTTCGGCGGTAACTTCCGGTTGAACCGATTCCATTATTATGGGTAACCGGAGTGGTTGAGTCTTGCCAACCGTTTGCGGCAGGCCGGCAAAAGTCTGCTCTACATCCACCTTGTATCCCGGGGTACCTGGCACAACCA
>JAKJCH010000088.1:0-6934 GCA_022706565.1 Bacillota bacterium
CCGCCATGTTCGCGGGACCATTCGAGGAGAGTATCATCAGCCGGGCCCGTCAGCGGGGTTTGTTGGACATTAAATTATGGAATATTCGGGACTATGCCCTGGATAAGCACCAGCAGGTTGATGATTACCCCTATGGAGGGGGTGCGGGCATGGTTATGAAGGCCGATGTTCTCTGTCGTGCCATTAATGCGGTCAGATGCCCGGGCGCCCATTTGGTTTATTTGTCACCCCAGGGCTCCAGGTTGGTGCAGTCGACAGTCGTCCGCTTGGCGGAGAAGTCGCACCTGATCCTGCTGTGCGGTCATTATGAGGGCATTGATGAAAGGGTCATGAACGAGGTCGATGAGGAATTGTCCATTGGTGATTACGTGCTGAGCGGCGGCGAGTTGGCTGCCATGGTGGTTGTGGATGCGGTGACTCGTCTCATCCCTGGTGTGCTCGGTGATGAAACGTCTGCCCAGGAGGAGTCCTTTGCGGAGGGTTTGCTGGAATATCCCCACTACACCAGGCCCAAAACTTTTCAAGGCAGGGAAGTACCGGAGGTGCTGCTGTCCGGGCATCACGAAAATATTCGCCGCTGGCGAAAAAAGCTCAGCCTTGAACGTACCCTTGTGAAACGCCCTGATTTATTGTTGGGCCGACATTTCGACCAGGAAGAAAGACAGATGCTGGAAGAGATATTGTTTGAAGGGGAGAACCAGGTCAAGTGAGGCGTTCCAGCGTATATATCGCTTTACTGCACTATCCGATGTACAACAAAAACATGGATATCGTCACTACCTCGGTAACTAACCTGGATATCCACGATATCGCCCGTGCTGCCCGCACTTATGATGTCGATGGGTTCTATATTGTTCATCCATCCGCCAGTCAGCAGAGACTGATCCGGGACATCCTGGCGTACTGGCAGGAGGGGTATGGGGGTGTCTACAACAGCGATCGACAGGAGGCCTTTCGATTGCTGCGGCTGGCGGAGGATTTTCCAGCTGTATTGGAAGACATCCGTAAAGAGACAGGGCGAGAGGCGATCACCATTGCTACTGATGCTCGTCAGTACCCCAACACAATCACCTATCGCGGATTACGTCGCGATATTGCCGAAACAGATCAGGTGTACCTGCTTCTTTTCGGTACCGGGTGGGGAATAAGTCAAGAATCTATGGACAGATGTGAGCGAATACTGGAACCCATATCCGGAGCCAGCGTTTATAACCATCTCTCGGTACGCAGTGCAGTAGCCATCATTATGGACAGGCTGCTGGGGGCGAGCTGGTATAATTGAGCAATTTCTTGAGATAGCCAACAAGCTATGTTAGAATAGGTTTGTTCTGTATCAAAGGTGGCATATGGCTGGGGCCAGCCCACCTGCAGAAAGGAGGTAAGATATTTTGCAAGACATAATTCGTTCTATTGAAGAGGAACACTATAGAAAAGACCTGCCCGCATTCGGCCCGGGTGATACGGTGAAAGTGCACACCAAAGTCGTCGAAGGTACCAGAGAGAGAATCCAGATGTATGAGGGTGTGGTCATAAAAATCAGGGGTACCGGTCTATCCAAGAATTTCACGGTCAGAAGGGTAACCTACGGGGTTGCGGTGGAAAGAACCTTCCTGTTGCATTCGCCCAAAATCGCCAAGATTGAAGTAACCAGGCGAGGAAAGGTACGCAGGGCAAGACTCTTCTATCTGCGGGGCCTGACCGGTAAAAAAGCCCGGGTCAAGGAAAAGGGCCGTTTTTCCAGATAAACTGACTAAGAGGAGAATACTTGCGGGTATTCTCTTTTTTCTTCCTAGGATTATTGCCTGAGAGTAAAGAAAGAGGGATCATATTTGGCTATCAACTGGTATCCCGGTCATATGGTTAAAGCCAAACGAGAGATACAGCAGAATATTAAACTGGTGGACATCGTAGCCATATTATTGGACGCCAGGGCCCCATTTTCATGCCGTAATCAAGATTTGGAAAACATAAGCAGCCGGAAAAAGATGCTGTTCGTGCTTAACAAGATGGACCTGGCCGACCCAAAGACTACTGATCAATACCTGACCCGTTTGCGTCGCCACGGCATAACTGCCGCTGCAATGGATTCCACCAGCGGCAAGGGCCTTAATGAGGTGCTTAAAGCTCTAAAAGCTCTATATGAGCCGCAAGCCCAGATGTTGCAGAGCAAAGGCCGGCGGGTGAGACCGATGCGGGTCATGGTAGTGGGGGTGCCCAATATTGGCAAATCCACCTTCCTGAACTGCCTGGTAGGCAAGAAAATGGCTGTTACTGGGGCCAAACCAGGGATAACCAGAGGCAAGCAGTGGGTAAGAGTGCGGGAGGATATAGAACTGATGGATACGCCTGGGCTTATGTGGCCCAAGGTCGAAAACGAAGAGCAAGGTTTGAAGTTGGCCTTGCTGGGCATAGTCGGTGAAAATGCCTATCAGGAAGAAGAGGTAGCTTTGTACTTGCTGGAAGTCCTTAAGGCGAGGTTTCCAGACACCCTTAGGGATACACTGAAAATCCAGGATGGCGACCGTACGGCAATCGAATTGCTGGAGCAGATTGCCCGCCAGCGTGGTCACCTGCTCAAAGGCGGGCAGCTGGATCTGGGAAAGACCTGCGCTGCTCTGCTGCAGGATTTCCGCAAAGGCAGGCTGGGCCGCTTGAGCTTGGATTAGGCAGCAGCCGTTTATTGGTAGCAAAGATGAAGGTGGTCAGATATAATACAAAATGTGCGGAACATTGGGAGGCTGGAGATTGGATCTCAGGGGAATATATCAGAGCAAATTAATATCGGCAGCTGCGGCTGCTGATTTAGTAAAATCGGGGGATTGGATCGATTATGGAGTAGGCGCTTCTCATCCGGTCGCCTTTGACCAGGCTTTGGCGGCGCGGGCTGAGGATTTGACAAACGTCCAAGTCCGGGGCGCGTTTTCCCTGTGGATGCCGGCAATTTTCCAAATTGAGAATCCTGGTGAACACTTCGGTTGGAATTCATGGCATTATACTGCCATTGACCGCCGGATCATGGAGATGGGGTGCGGATTCCACTCTCCCATGAGTTTCTTCGAACTGCCCCGTTACTACAGTGAAAATGTTGAACCGATATCTTTGGCAGTGTGCCAGGTTGCGCCGATGGATGGGGACGGCTTTTTCAGCTTCGGTACCTCGCCGGCTTACCAGGCGGCAGTTTTTGCCCAGGCTCAAATCAAAATAGTCGAAATCAATCACAATATGCCCCGGACGCGGGGAAGCGGCGATGTCAACTTACATATATCCGAGGTCGACTATGTAATTGAAGGGCCCAATGCGGATATCGCTGAGATTGAATCAGGCTCGCCGGATGACGTTGACCGTAGAGTTGCTGATTTTATCGTGGAAGAGATACCTAATGGCGCTTGCTTGCAGCTAGGAATCGGACGCATGCCCAATGCGGTCGGAAGCCTCATCGCGGATTCAGACTTGAAGGATCTGGGTATTCATACCGAGACTTATGTCAATGCCATCATGGATATGACGGCGCGGGGGAAGATCAACGGTTTAAACAAGTCCATCGACCGGGGACGTCAAGTATACTCCTATGTGCTCGGTAACCGCCAACTGTATGATTTTGTCCACGAAAACCCGGACTTGATGGCCACAACCATAGAATACAGCAACAATCCCAGTGTAATTGCTCGTCTGGATAATTTCATTTCCATCAATAATGCCGTCGAGATCGATCTATTCGGACAGGTGAGTGCAGAGTCCAACGGTCTCAAGCAAATAAGCGGAACCGGGGGGTTTCTGGGGTTTGTGATGGGTGCTTATTGGTCCAAGGGAGGCAAGAGTATCGTTTGTCTGGCTTCCACTTATGGCAGTTCCCAGCAAAGAAAGTCACGGATTGTCTCCACTCTATCCGAGGGCACAATCGTATCCGGCAGCCGAACCCTAACCCAATGGGTGGTAACCGAATATGGCAAAGCCAACCTGAAAGGCATGAGCACGTGGCAGCGGGCTGAAGCGTTGATTGCCATGGCCCACCCTGATTACCGGGATGATTTGATCAAAGACGCCTCCCGGATGGGGATCTGGCGTCGGAGCAATAAATAGATGAGCAACAGCCAGGATGACCTAAGCCAGGAAAAGCAGCGGCACCGCAAGCTGAAAAAATATGAAAACCGTGCCTACCGGGAAGGATTTCGCCGCATTGCCGGGATTGATGAAGTTGGTCGAGGCCCTATTGCCGGACCGGTAGTGGCGGCCGCAGTTATACTACCCCGGAATTTCTTTCTGCCAGGAGTGAACGACTCCAAACTGGTTAGTCCCAGCCGGAGGCAGGAGATGGCTGCGGAAATCAAACAAAAGGCAATTGCATGGACTGTGGTATCTGTATCTTCACGACAGATAGACCAAAAAAACATACTGCAATGTACCCGCGAAGCTATGTGTATATGTGTTGAAGAGTTGATTCCCCGGCCGGATTTTTTACTTATCGATGCCGTTAGTCTGCCCCATTTGGAGATAGAACAGTATCCGATCATCAAAGGGGACAGCTTGAGTATTTCTATAGCCTGTGCATCCATTTTGGCCAAAGTGGAGCGGGATGCTATGATGGCATCATATGACCAACTATTCCCGGGATATGGATTCAAGCATCATAAAGGATACGCAACCCGTGAACATTGTATGGCCTTGGAGAGTATGGGGCCTTGTGCCATACACCGCGGCAGTTTTGAACCGGTGAGGAGTCTGTTTGGCATTCAAGACTGGATTCAACCCGGTCTTTTCGATACATAAATGCATATATTCTCAACCGGGCACAGTTGCCAGGATGGCCGGATGGATTGGAGCAGGATATGAAAAAGGAACTCGGCCACAAGGGAGAGGACTTGGCGGCCTCCTATCTACAGAAAAAGGGCTACCGCATCCTGCAAAGGAATTATCGCAGCAAGAGCGGGGAGATCGACATTATTTGCTGCAAGCCTGAAATAATAGTATTTGTAGAGGTGAAAACCCGCACCAGCAAGCTTTATGGTTCTCCGGAAGAATCGATCACTTGGCGGAAACGAGACCACATCAGAAAAACAGCTCTGGATTATCTAGCCGCTGACCGGCGTCCTTTCAAGGAATTAAGGTTTGATGTGATTGGTATCATGATAGAGCAAGGTGTTGTGACCAAGGTAAACCATTTGGAGGGAGCCTTCTGATTTTATAGCTGCGATTATTGACTTGGATACAATCTAATGTCGGGAAAGGACTAACAAACAGCAATGATGATTTATGGGAAGGAAATAAGAGACCGGTTAAAAACGGAATTGAAAGAGGCGGCCGCCCGCGGCGGGATGGTAATGACTATCTTGCAGGTAGGGGAGGAGGGACCATCGACTGCCTATGTCAATGGGGCCAAGCGATTCGCTCAGGAAATAGAATGTGATTTAAGGATAATGCAGCTGCCCAGCAGTATAAGTGAAGCGGAATTGCTAGACACTGTGAGGTCCCTTAACCGGGATCCGGAAATCACCGGGATCATGATCCAGAAGCCCATGCCGGGTCATATAAATTCAGATACCATAGTAGAGGCTATGGATTACCGCAAAGATGTAGAGGGGGTCCATCCTTACAACCTAGGACGTCTGTTGACCAAGGAACCGGGCATCCGTCCCACTACTCCCAAAGCGGTGATTCGCATGCTGAAGGATCACAACATCAATATTGATGGGCAGAAGGTAACGGTAGTAGGGCGCAGCAGCATCCTTGGGGGACCAGTAGCGGTCATGGCTATCGCCGAAAATGCTACCGTAACGGTTTGCCATACCCATACCCGGGATCTGGCGGCAGAGACCAGGAATGCCGACATAATCATAGCCGCATTGGGGAAATCCCATTTTATTACAGCTGATATGGTCAGGGAGGGTGCAGTCATCATTGATGCGGGGATCAATTTCGATGCCAACGGCAAAATAACCGGGGATGTACATCCAGATGCCTGTGCCAAGGCCAGTTATGCCAGTGCGGTGCCGGGTGGGGTGGGAATGATCACGACGGCGGAACTGTTTGATAACCTGAGAATTCTGGCTCAACTGAAGCATTAGATTATTGACGGAGGGAAGAAGCTTCCTGATCACGGATAAAAATTTTAGAAAATACTGGACAATAATGAAGATTTGTGATTTACTATAAAAAGTAATCTCTTGAATTAGGGCAAACTTGTCGAAAGGCGAGGACGCAAAGCCACGGGTCTAAGGACAGTAATGTCTAGGACAGCCGGGTTGCCGGGAGCAGATATTGGGTTATCCGACCTGCCAGCAATCCGCTAGGCAGGTTTTTTTAATTGAATAATTTCAGGACGGCGGGGCTAAAAGCCCCTCACCGATAATAGCAAACCCGCTGAAAGGCGGGGACGCAAAGCCACGGGTCTAAGGACAATAAGTCTACGATAGCCGGGTTGCCGAAGGAGGATTTAGTACCTGCCTTTTTTCTTGCGGGCCGTCCACTATGAAAGGAGTCTGCGTCTAATGTTGGCCAGCAGGAAAAGACTGGGATTATGTATCGCGCTGATGGTTATTATACTTTTTGCCCTAATACCGACGGCATCAGCCAATAGTATCCATCCCACTTTAACAGCGGATAAGCAATTTTCAGATAACCTGCCAAACTCCGATTACTACATCCTTCAGAGTGATGTGGTTATTCAAAACTCAGGTTCGGAACTGGCAACCAAGGTCAGGCTTGAAGTGCCGCTGATGGCCGATCTTGATTCACCTTACCAGGACATAGTGAATGAGGAATTTTCCCACCAGCCTATCGAGATCAAAAGACTGGATAACGGCAACCGGGTGGGCGTTTTTAGCCTCGATGACATTGAACCGGGCACAAGCACTATTCTTACTCAAAAATATAAGGTACGGGTGGATGGGACCAACTGGCTTGAGAATGGCACGGCCGAGGAAATAGTTGATCCCGG
>JAKJCH010000088.1:6944-7213 GCA_022706565.1 Bacillota bacterium
TGGCTTCGTTGATCAACCCCAACGGAGCTATGGATGACCTCAGTGTGGCCAATAAAGCCTTTGAATTCACCCGCAGCCGACTGACATACAACCTGAATTCTCCGTCTGCCAACCAGGGAGCATTGGCGGGTTTACAAACGGGCAGCGGGTGCTGTGAGGAATATGCTTCTCTGTTCGTAGCATTGTGCCGGGCTTCAGGAGTCCCCGCAAGGGTAGTGAATGGATATGCCAGTGACCGGGACGAGTTGGCTGAAGATGAGAACCCGATA
>JAKJCH010000089.1 GCA_022706565.1 Bacillota bacterium
TATCACCGCCCGCTCCACCGTTATCTGGTCCATCTTTTCCCCTAAAATGGCCCGGACATGATCGATGGTTTCGGCCAGCATGGCGTTGGTTGGTGTGTTGTTATCGGGTATGGTGATCTTCATTTCAATCCGTTCCCTTCCAGTTTTTTATTGCAGGGGCGCTGATCCGACCACCCTGCCGCCATCGTTGGCTGCCCTCGAATTAACCACTGGGATGTTCCTTCCGCAGCCGGGACATTCTTGAGCGGGCAAGTTCTGACGGGTGAACCGGGCCCCACAGGCGCTGATACATAAACGTTCTATCAAAACTTCGCCGCAGTCCGGACAAACCGTATCCACCCAGGTCGAACCGATAAAATTGCCGAAGTATATGAAGGGTAGTTTTTTTCTGGTATCCTCCACCAATTGAGCGATTTGGCCCACATCGGGAGGTGTGGCGTTCGTCATCCGATGCTTGGGCAGCAGACGGAACACGTGCCAGGCCATCTCGGGATTGATGGCGGCCAAGAAATCGACTATCCCAGGGATTTCATCTTCATTCTCATCCTGCACTATCGGAGTAGTGACTTCCACATGAGCCCGGGGAGCCAGGTACTCGATATTGCGCATCACCACCGCTGCCGATCGGAGACCGGTGTGTTCCTGGAGAAACCGGTCGGACATGGACTTCAGGCTGATGTTGAACAGGTCCATGGTCTCGGCCATCATGGCGGCGGCTTCCTGGCCTCACGGGCCACCGCCAAGGCGGAAGGCAGATTGACCGTCACCTCATTGATACCGAAATGGATACCGATGCAGCCCAGGTCAAGGGCGCGGTCCACGATTTGAGCCGGCAGCAGCCGGTTGGTAAAGACTTCTTTGGGCCTGATGGCCACATTGGCATTTATGCAGTATGCGCAGCGGGCATTGCAATTGAATCCCCCCAACTGCAAAAACCGGCTGTCGGGATGCACGTGGAAAAAAGGTATCTGTTCCACATCCACGACATCGCAGCGGGTCCATTGGAAGGCGTATTTCTCCACGACCTGGCCGTCTTTTTCTTCATACATTTGACACCGGCAGCTTCCTGTGGAGAGCTCGCAGCGAAATTCGCAATAAGGGCATCTCAAAGTTCATCCACCCCCCTGAGTTAAGTTTCTGGGTACATAGCATTTCTTACTCAGCAATAGGGACGATCATTCATAATCGGCTGGCCTAATTGACCTGCTCATGGGCGACGGTTTTACTAGCCGGAGTACGTTCATCCTGCCCCGGGTCCGTTGATCACCTTGATTCAATCGCGGAGGAATACAGGCCACCCGGGACACTTCCGGCACCGGTATCAGGCACAGCCGGGTATTGTAGATCTCCAGCAGCAGTTCTTCGGTTATTATCTCGCTGCACGGTCCAATCTGCAGACGGCCGTCCCGGCCCAAAATGGCCACCTCTCCACCCAGCAATAGCGCGTGGTCTGGATTGTGAGTAGTCATAACCACTGAATAACCACGTTCGGCCATGTCCCGGATAATGTTCAAAACTCGTATCTGATTACCCGAATCCAGATGAGCGGTTGGCTCATCGAAAAGGATGACTCGGGGTTCCTGCACCATGGCCCGGGCAATAACTGCCTTCTGCATTTCCCCGCCGCTTATTTCTGTATAGGGTTTGTGGGCCAGATGGGTGATTCCCAAGGTCTCCAAGGCATCCCAGGCGGCTTTTTTATCTGCCTCTCCCGGTCGGCCGAACATGGGTATCCGGGGAGCGCGCCCCATGGTCACAAAATGCAGAACTGAATATCCATAAGCGGGGCTATGGATCTGCTGCACATAACCCACTACCTGGGCTATTTCCCGGAACGTCATGGTGCTCAGATCCTTACCGTACAGCTTGATTTCCCCATAGGCAGGTGTCAACAACCCGGCCATACAGTTCAGCAGGGTGCTTTTCCCCGCCCCGTTGGGCCCCAGGATAGATAGTATAGCCCCCTCCGCCAAGGTCAGCGAGACATCGTTAAGGACGCTTCTATTGGCCTGGGGATAGGTAAAGCTCAAATGGTTGATCTCGTATATCAATGTAATTTCATCCTCCGCCTGTACAGCAGCCAAGCGAAAAAGGGAGCACCGATAATCCCAGTCAGAATGCTCAAAGGCATTTCCGAGCTGCCGATCGTCCGTGCAGCCGTATCCACCAGCAACAGGAATATGGCCCCTACCAGGGCAGCCGCGGGTAGCAGCCGGGTGTTTTCCGGGCCCACCAGCATGCGGGCAAAATGGGGGATGACCAGCCCCAGCCAACCGATGGTACCCGCCACGCATACCGCACTGGCCGTCAATAGGGTCGAACACAGGATGGCTATATTACGCGTCCGGCGAACATTAACCCCCAGGGTCTGAGCATCTCTTTCGCCCAAGGAAATGACATCTATCCACCACGACATGCTTAAAATAATTATGGTGCTGACTATGATAGCCGGCATCACACTGCCCAGCGTGGGCAAGTTGACATAGGAAAGACTGCCCATTTGCCAATAAACGATGCTAGCCAGCTGGGTTTCGGGGTCAGCGATGTATTTAAGCAGACCCAATAGGGACCCCATCAACCCCCCGACAATAATCCCGGACAGCACCAGCATAATATTGGAGTCGCTCTTGAGCAAGCGGGGTATGGCCACGGTGATGGTCACCGCCAGCAGCCCCCCGCAAAAAGCGAAGATCTGGATACCGGTCCCCGACAACGACATAAGAATGGCGATAGCAGCACCAATACAGGCTCCCGATGATACCCCCAAGAAATCCGGAGATACCAGGGGATTTTTGAATATCCCCTGGTAGGTAGCACCGGACATGGATAAGGCGGCGCCGATGACTACTGCGGCCAGAATGCGCGGCAAACGCAAACCCATTACCACCTTCTCCGCCATCTGGTCAGTCGGTGCGGCCAAGCCGAAAACATTGGCATAAAGGATCTGCAGGCTTTCCAGCGGCGTGATGGGGTATTTGCCCACACACATGCTCCAAACCACACAGACTGCCAGGGCGGCCAGCAAGAATAGATTTATCGACAATACGAGCCATTTACTGTGCATCTAATAACTCAAACCGGATCAGACATGGATTTTAATAACCCAGCCATTCCCGGTCAAAGGTGGTCCCATAGGCCAGGGTATAGAATGCATTTACGTCTTTGATGAAGTCGGCTTCGCTATATTTTTCCGGATACATCTGGTTCAGCATCCACAGGGTACCCAGTGATGACTGTACCCCGGGGAAATCCCACAGATCCTGGTGGGCCGGGATGTAAGCTATTTTGTTGTTTTTGATGGCTTTCAGGTTGGCAAAGCTGGAGTCTTTCTTCAGCTCATCGATTGTATAGGCGGCCCCAGTATAATCCTCACAGAAGATGAAGTCAGGGTCCCAGGCGAAGATCTGCTCAGTTCCCACGGTAGGCCAGATTTCTTTGGATTGAATGTCTTTGGCCATATTGATTCCGCCGGCAGTCTCCACTAGGAATGACTGGAGCATTTCGCCATGGGCTACCTTCCCTAATTCGCTGCCCATCACTATGACGGTCTTGCGTTGATCAGCCGGGATATCCTTGGTCAGATTCTTGGCAAAATCATTCTTCTCATTATAGAAAGCTATCAACTCTGTGGCTTTTTGTTCCGCGCCCAGTACCTTGCCCAACAATTCAGTGGCCTTCACCAAATCTTCCGGGGTTTCGGCCACGATCCCTATCGCCGGAATACCTAATGCCTGCACAGCATCCAGGCTTTTGGTGTCAGTGGCTTTATGAATGAAGACATCTGGTTTAACCTTCGCCAATGCTTCCAAGTCTGCCTGGCCTTTGCCCACGGAGCCTACATTGGCCAGATTGGGAGCAACTTTCACGGCAAAATCCGATTTGTAGTTGATTCCGGTAATGATATCGCCTTTACCCAGAGCCAGCACGAAACTGGTGGACGGGCCCCAAACCAAGGCTACGCTTTTGACTTCCGCCGGGACCACTACGTCTCTTCCGGCCATGTCGGTTACGGTGACGGTTGTAGGCTTGGGCGCTGTCTGACTGGCTTGTTCAGCCTTATTGGATGAACACCCGGTGAAAAGGGTTGCCATCAATAGGATGATCAACAGAACTGAAATTTTGTGCATACCTTTGAACTTCATGCTTTCTCCTCCTAAATTTTGTTAACGTTTGGTCAGGCTGCCAACCTGATCATTCTCCCGAACGAATCGCTGCTTTCATCACCCCATATCTATTGAGATCGGATTACTTCCTAATGCATGCTTTTTCCAATGTCTTGGCGCCTAATAGGGTCGGATCGCTAACCGATCGGATGCCTATAAAACTAAAAAAGACGGTGTGCCAAAGCAGACCGTCATGCGAACCATTCGTATGCCTGATCTTCTTTCCACATTGGGAGGCCCAGGAGTTTCCCCCTGAACCCATTGGTTTGATTGCCATGGTTGTCGCCGTAGGCTGTCAAACTCGAAGACAGTTATTGATTTATTCTTATTATTCGTCAATTGTATACAAGATTCCTGCTAATCTGTCAGTATTTATCCTGGCTTGGGTTGTTCTGGACAATATAATCTTATTCAATTGCATTTAGCCAAGTGCCAAGATTTTCTTGTATAATCCAGATAGCCCCGGCCTTTAATCCAGTGGGATAAGGTCTGTAGGGCGGAGAAATGGTCAAGTGTTGAGGAGGAATACTGTTTATGTTGGGAATAATGGATGCTGGCAATTGGCAGTCGCTGATCGATATGAAAACCGGTCGGCAGGTAGAGAGTTCGGGGAATGATTTTGCCGAGATCAGAGCCCTGGCTCGTAACTGGCCCTATCCGGGAGACCTCAGTGACGAGAGCATAGGCTGGGTGACCGGCGCTGCCCAGGCGATAGTTGATATGCATCGCCCGGATTGGATGTTTCTGTCCTATGTACAGCCTTATTTCATAGAATTGTTCTCCCCCGAGGATAAGGTCCTGAGCCAGCAGAGGCAGGCGCGCATTCTCGACGATATAAGATCGTTCGCCGACCGCAATGGGTTTGAGCCCTTGATTGTGGTCACTTCGGAATACGTTCCTCTAAAAGGCTTCATCACCCAACCCGAGACCAAAGGGGTTCTGGAATCCTGGCCCTGGGGATTTGCCATGGCCGGAATCTCCGGAGCAGCGGCCGAAGATGAAGAAATCCTGAATTCCCACCCGCTGATTCAACATGTCATACCCAAATCCAGGGTCCTGGCATCCTACCCCGACCTTCGACCCAATTTCAAAGATTATTTCCCTGATTACGTGGTAACTGCTCAGGAAGGATACGTCTTCCGGGGATTAAACTATCATCATGGTCAATTGCACATGGCTGACACCTACGCCCCCACCCTGCCAGTCTTTTCCGCTATCGGACGACCCCAGCATGTCCGGGACATACGGGGTCTGATGGCTCGGGCGCTGGACGCCGGGAAAAAGGTACTGCTGGTGGTGATCGAAGGCTGCCGCAAAGGGAGCCTGCCGGCAGAGTTCGAGGAATGCGGCAATATGGATGATTGGTATTCGTACCGGGGTATGCAGCTATATCACATCCTGCACACCGGCATGCCGTTTTATCAGACGGATAATCCGCCGGTTTTCAACCGATCCTGGAAGCCGCGCAACACCGAGTATCCGCTTTCGGGGTTTACCAATGCCCACCGGGAGGCTTCCATCGGCGCCCGACCGGGAATTCGTACGGCAGCGGTGAGCAGCCGGGGTATAGTGGCCCAAACCGTGACCAACGCTGATCTGATGTTTGAGAGTTACTGCCGTGACCTGGCCAATATGGGCGTCCTGGCTGCCTTTAAGCCGGATAAGCTCTAAACCGATCAAAGGGACGCTCCGATCAGGGGGACGGTTTGAGGCCACTGATAACGTCCATTTTGCCGATATTCAGTATGCATAAATATATTGGCTCCCACGCTATCGCTTAACGTCCGCCAACATATTATGCATACCCTAGAGCAATTCTTTACATTTTCAGTGGTCTCGGACGGGTTTATAGACTCATGATATCTTCGACCAGCGTTTTTACGGCATCCTCCTGGGTAGCCCAGCTGGTGCAGAATCGTACCGCCGTATGCTCGTCGTCGATTCTGGCCCAGGTAGAGAAGGAGTATTTGGCGGACAACTTCTCCAAGGCTGACCGGGGGAGAATCGGGAATTGCTGATTGGTGGGGGAATCGTACAGGAAATTGAAGCCTTTCCGGGTAAAAGCATCTCGAATCAGCATGGCTAATCTTATCGCATGCTCTCCCATCTCGAAATATAAACCATCCTTAAAAAGGGTTTCGAACTGCAGGCCCAGCAATCTCCCTTTGGCCAGCATGCCCCCGTGCTGCTTGATATGGTAGCGGAAGTCCTTTTTCAGGTTGTCATTGCATATAACCACTGCCTCGCCAAACAGAGCACCCACTTTAGTGCCGCCAATATAGAAGACGTCGCATAAACGGGCCAGATCCGGCAGGCCCAGATCATTGCCTGGCGCCGCCAAACCATATCCCAACCGGGCTCCATCCAGGAATAGAGGCAATCCGCAATCCTGGCACACCGCGCTGATTTCTTGCAGTTCCTTTTTACTGTAGATGGTGCCATTTTCGGTAGGATGAGATATGTAAACCATGCCTGGCTGGACCATGTGTTCATGGTCAGGGTCCGCCCAATGGGCATCGTAAACGTTCTTCACCTGACTGGCGGTGATCTTTCCATCCTCACTGGCGACGGCTATGACCTTGTGCCCGGTGGCCTCGATGGCACCCGTCTCGTGGACATTGATATGCCCGGTGGATGCCGAAATGACCCCCTGATGGGGACGCAATACAGACGCGATAACGGTGGTGTTGGCCTGGGTCCCTCCGACCAGGAAATGGACCGCCAGATTGTCGTTGGCGCAGGCCTTTTTTATATACTGGCGGGCTTGTTCGCAGTGTACGTCCTGACCATATCCAGGCGTCTGCTCATAATTGGTCTTCACCAACTGTTCCAGGATCTTTTCATGAGCCCCTTCGGTATAATCGCTTTCAAACCGAATCATTCGAATACTTCCCTTCTTTGCATGTGAATAAAACACCCTATTTATATTACCGCAAAAGCTCCCTCCAAAACAGGAGGGAGCTTGTACGGAAAAAAGATGTTAGGGGATAAGGCCGGGGCATGGGGAAGGGTTTTTTGCCTCGCGAGGAAAAAAACCCTTCCCCATGC
>JAKJCH010000008.1:0-10051 GCA_022706565.1 Bacillota bacterium
AGGGAGGTCTATGGAGTGCCGGAGATCAAGGAACGGCACCGCCACCGTTATGAGATCAACAACCGATATAGGACTGTTTTTGAAAGTAAAGGGATGAAGATAAGCGGGATAAACCCCGACAAGGATTTGGTTGAAATAATAGAAATACCGGAACATCCATGGTTTGTTGGCTGCCAGTTCCATCCTGAGTTCAAATCCCGCCCCAATCGTCCGCACCCTCTGTTCCTAGGATTAGTTAAAGCTGCAATAAAGTAGGATTAAACCGGCGGGCTGCGAGGCTCGCCGGTTAGTGCCAAGCATAGTTGATTGTTATAGTGCAAAGAATAGAATAGCTTTGCATGGGGAGATTTGCGCGTGTTTACAACCAGAATCATTGATTGTAAGGAAAAAGACCGTTATGACCAATTTGTCCATTCCCATCCGAAAGGGCACTTTTCACAGACCTGGGAATGGGGGGCAGTAAAGCAAGGAATGGGTTGGGAACCACTGCCGTTGATATTGGAAGAGGATGGCCAAATCCGAGCCAGTTTGCTAATCCTCAAACGAAGAATACCATTACCGGGATTGAAGACATGTATATTTTATTCCCCCCGAGGCCCAGTCGTTGACATTGCTAATCCCGAGCTGTGCCGGGAGCTTTTCAGAGGGGCAGAAAGGGCGGCCCGCGATCACCGGGCCATATTCCTGAAAATTGACCCGGACGTACCTGTTACCAATAGTGATTTCATGGGAATCCTGGAAAAGTGCAGATTCAGGCGCAATGATACCGGGCTTGATTTTGAGGGAGTGCAGCCAGCTTTCGTATTTCGCTTGGACTTAACTTCGGATGAGGAGCAACTGCTGGCCAACATGCACAGTAAAACCCGTTATAATATTAGGTTGGCGATCAAGAAAGGGGTTACGATAAGAAAGGCCAGCGGCAAGGAAGAATTGCCCGCCTTCTATTCCATCCTGCAGGAGACAGCTAAGCGGGATCGGTTCTTGATCAGAGGTTATGAATATTTTGAAATGATGTGGGATCAGTTGGTCGAGACAGGCCTGGCTGAGATCTTTCTGGCCATGTATCAGGGAAAGATTATATCCGGTACTCTGGCTTTAAAACTGGGTGATAAAGCGTGGTATTTGTATGGTGCATCCAGTAATGAGTATCGTAATGTGATGCCGAATTACTTGATTCAATGGGAGATGATACGTTGGGCTCGTGCCCACGGATGCAAGATATACGATTTCCGAGGGGTATCTGGTGATCTGGACGAAAGCAACCCCCTCTATGGGTTATATAGGTTCAAGAAAGGATTCAATGGGGATTTCATCGAATTTGTAGGGGATTGGGACAGGGTCTACTCGCTTGGCCTTTATTGGGTGTGGACCAAGCTCCTGCCGTTTTATCGCAAGATGGCGCGCCGGCGAGCTGGAATAGAAGCGTCTCCAAGAGAAGATTAGGATCGGCAATCATGAATAAATGGATCGAGATAAGTGTTGCGGCCATTGAAAATAATCTCCGGGAAGTACAATCGAGGCTTAATGCGGGAACCAAGCTAATTGCCGTTATCAAGGCCAACGCATATGGCCATGGGGCGGTTGAGACGGCCCGCATTTTGTACGGTCTTGGGGTAGATTATTTTGCCGTGAGTTTTCTGGAGGAAGCGCTGCAGCTGAGAGAAGCGGGGATCCAGGCCAGCTTGTTGGTGTTCAGCCCGGTGATTGACGAGACGGGAATGAGAAAGGCTGTCGCCAATGGGCTGACGTTAACCATTGCGTCCGAGAGCGATCAGCGATTAGCTGAGGCCATATGCTTGGAAACTGGCCAAGCTATGAAGATACATATGAAGGTCGATACTGGGTTGGGTCGTTTCGGGCTTAATGAGGAGCAGGCCTTTGCAGTATGGGAGAAAATCAAAGATTGCAGATGTATTGAACTTGAGGGAATATATACTCACACCGCCGATCCGTCTTCGTCCCGATTAGCCGAAAAGCAGTTTCAACGTTTCATGCAGTTGATAACCAGGCTTGAACAGGTTGGGGCGAGTTTTCCAATCAAGCACATCGCCAACAGCACCATTTTTTTGAGATCACCCTATATGCATCTTGATGCAGTGAGAATAGGGACGCTTTTATCAGGACAGCACCCAGTCGGGAATTTTTCGGAACGCTTGCAGCTGCAGGATCCGTATACTTTTAAAAGCCGGGTAATATCAATCAGGGAATTGCCCAAGGGCACCCGGTTAGGATACTATGGCACTTACCGGCTAAAGAAGGATGCTCAGATAGCAGTAGTGCCGGTAGGTTTTCATGATGGCTTGGCTTTGGAAGTGGCCAACAAACCAGTTGACATGTGGGACATGCTTAAAAAACTCGTTAAAATTGTTTTAGGATATATAGGCTGGCCGGGGCAGGAGATTAATGTCACCATTAGCGGGGTAAACTGCGCCATACGGGGCAAAGTGTTTATGCAAATGGCCCTGGTAGAAATCCCCCTAGGAATGAAAGTAGCCATCGGGGATGAAGTGGTGGTTCCGGTGCGCAAGACCCTCGCCTCCAATGACATCAGCAGGGTGTATCTGGACCAAGTTGGAGTACGGTGTCCCAGCAAATTGGACACATGATACTAGTGTGTCATGGCAATATATGGCATAATATTAATAGTGTTGGCCCCGCGCCATCCCTAAAACCGAGAGAATATTCTAAGGAGGTTTTGTATGTCCGGCACTATACTAATAGTTGATGACCAAAAAGGAGTCAGACGTCTCTTAGAAGAGCTTTTTAAAAGGGAAGGCTGGGAGGTTAGAGGAGCGGGGGATGGATTGGAGGCCATAGAAAAGGTGGAGGCTAGCATCCCTGATTTGATTCTGATGGACGTAAAGATGCCGAACATGAATGGACTAGAGGCTACCCATGCTATTATGGCCCGCCACCCAGGCATACCTATTATTATGATGACTGCTTACGGTGAGATAGAAGTGGTGAGGCAAGCCTTGGAGGCCGGGGTAAAGAGATGCATCAGCAAGCCGTTTGATATTGTAACCCTAAGAGATATGGTTCATGAGTTAATGCTGGAGGTCGCTATGTAGCCATTCATTACCTTGCTATACAAGAGATTTTGGAAAGGTGCGTCTGCTAAAGGTATAAAGTATATAGAAGCTGGAGAAAATATTAGGGACTGACTCCTCCCAGGATTCCCGAGTATACTCTTGGGAGAAGGTTATCTGTAAGTCTACGCGGCTGTATGTTGAATTACTCACCTGCGCCCCAGGTACCCCCTTTCGAGACCTTTTCAGTACTGGCATTACATAACACCGCCGGGGCATACCGTTATTCCCAGGAAAACAATATTTGAAAGGAGTCTGGCTTTGCGGATATTCATAGATTCTGCTAACATAGAGGAAATCAAGGAAATAAACGCTATGGGTTTTCTGCACGGAGTTACCACCAATCCCAGCTTGGTTGCCAAGCAAAAACGGGATTATCCCACCGTAATCCGCGAAATTTGCAACATAGTTGACGGGCCGATAAGTGCAGAGGTTCTCGGCCATGAGAGTACTCGCATGGTGGAGGAAGCCCATGATCTGGCCGCCCTCCACCCCAATGTGGTGGTTAAAATACCGGTAACTGAGGAGGGACTGAAGGCCATAAGTAGACTGGCTAAAGAGAAAATCTCTACCAATGCGACATTGGTTTTCTCGGCGGCTCAGGCCCTGCTGGCTGCTCGGGCCGGTGCGAGCTACGTTAGCCCTTTTCTTGGGAGAGTAGATGATACCGGAAATGATGGGCTTATCCTCTTGAGCGATATCATGACCATCTTCGACCAGTTCGATCTATCAACGGAGGTTATAGCTGCCAGCATCAGACACCCCATGCATGTAGTTGAATCTGCCCGCATCGGTGCGCATATCGCCACGGTTCCGTACAACATTATCAAATTAATGATCAGACATCCCTTGACTGATGCTGGGATCGAAAAATTTATACAGGATTGGAAGCAGGCGTTTTAGGAATTTGGAGGGTTTGTTTTGGAGAGAGAATTAGCTCTGGAGTTTGCCAGGGTTACCGAGGCGGCTGCCTTGGCGGCCGCCCGTTGGGTAGGCCGAGGAGAAAAAGAGGCTGCTGATGATGCGGCGGATGAGAGTAATGTTTGATACCGTATCGATTGATGGGGTAGTAGTGATAGGAGAGGGGGAGATGGATGAGGCCCCCATGCTCTACATCGGAGAAAAAGTTGGAAATGCAACTCATCCCCAGGTCGACATTGCCGTTGATCCATTAGAAGGCACCAATATTGTTGCCAAAGGCCTAACCGGAGCAATTGCGGTTTTAGCATCAGCACCTCGGGGTTGCCTGTTGCATGCTCCTGATATGTATATGGATAAGATTGCAGTCGGTCCGCAGTGCAAGGGCCGCGTATTCCTGGACGCTCCGGTCCGGGAGAACCTGCGTGAGGTTGCCAAGGCTTTGGACAAATCGCTCCGGGAGGTGACCGTGGTTATACTTGACCGGGAGAGGCACCTAGGCTTGATAGAGGAGGTTCGACGCACTGGCGCAAGGATAAAATTGATTACTGACGGCGACGTTTCGCCGGGCGTAGCGGCGGCTTATCAGGATTCTGGAGTTGACATCCTCATGGGCATTGGAGGTGCTCCAGAAGGGGTAATTACAGCCGCAGCACTAAAATGTATGGACGGCGATTTCCAGGCGCGCTTGGTACCGGAAAACGAGGATGAAGTTCGGCGTTGCCACGAAATGGGAATTAAGGACGTCAAACAGCTTTTCACCATAGATGAGTTAGTGAAGTCGGAAGACGTGATATTCGTGGCTACCGGCATTACCGATTCTTTTCTTTTGCAAGGGGTTAGATATCTTCGCGGACATGCCATCACCCAAACCATAGTAATGAGGAGCAAGTCAGGTACTATCAGGTTTATTGAAGCCAACCACCGCCTCGATAAAAAGCCATTATTCAGCGACCAACGGATAAAAATCCGGATGGATTAGCCCACGGCTCATATAGGACCATTCTTCAACGTACTTTCCCATGCGATAATTTGAAACAAAAAACTGAGAGGAGCGGAAAATTGAATATTTCCGAATTGGAGAATAAAACCATGCTGGAATTGTACCAGATTGCCAGGGATATCAATCTGGGTGGTTATTCCAAATTACGCAAGAAGGAATTGGTTTTTGAAATAACCAAGGCTTTGACCCATTCCAATGAATTATTGCAGGCATCTGGGGTTTTGGAGATCATGAATGATGGGTATGGTTTCCTTCGACCGTTTGCTTACGTTCCAAGTCATGAAGATATTTACGTATCGCCCTCCCAAATCCGCAAATTTGATCTTCGCACTGGGGACCGGGTAGGAGGCCAGGTCAGACCGCCCAAAGAAAGCGAACGATTCTTTGCCCTACTCAAAGTTGAAGACGTTAATGGTTTTCCACCAGCCGAAGCCGTGAAGCGGATACATTTTGATGCCTTGACTCCATTATATCCCACTGAGAGATTGACCTTGGCCACAGAATCCCGGGAATTGGCAACCCGATTGATCGACCTGGTAGCGCCTATAGGCAAAGGGCAAAGGGGCTTGATCGTTGCTCCCCCTAAAGCGGGTAAAACCATGCTCCTGCAGAAAATGGCTCAAGGCATTACCCACAATCACCCCGAGGTGGAAGTCATCATTCTATTAGTTGATGAGCGACCTGAAGAAGTAACTGATATGCAGAGATCTACTACCGCTGAAGTGGTTGCATCAACATTCGACGAACCACCTGATAATCATGTAAAAATCTCGGAGATGGTCTTGGAAAGAGCTAAAAGGTTGGTTGAACACAAGCGGGACGTGGTTATTCTCCTGGATAGCATTACCCGCTTGGCGAGGGCCCACAACTTGGTTGTTCCCCCTAGCGGCCGGACCTTGTCGGGTGGAATCGACCCCACTTCGTTGGTTAAGCCAAAAAGATTTTTCGGCGCTGCGCGCAACATTGAGGAGGGAGGGAGTTTAACCATAATTGCCACTGCACTGGTTGAGACGGGATCCCGAATGGATGAGGTTATCTTCGAGGAGTTCAAAGGCACTGGCAATATGGAACTAGTACTGGATCGCAAGTTATCAGAACGGAGGATTTTCCCCGCCATTGACCTCAAGCGGTCAGGTACCCGTAAGGAAGAACTCCTCTTTAATAATGAAGAAATGGATTTGATGTGGAATTTGCGCAACGCCTTCAGCGAGTATAACTCGGTGGAAACAATGCAAATGATGATAGATTCAATGAAGAAGACCAAATCCAATGAAGATCTTCTCCGTGCAGCCCCTATTATTTTTGGTAAAAGGGACTATTCTTCTCGCAATAACCGACTTTAACCGGGTATAAAATTCACTCATTCTGGCCATACTAGGGGCGAGAAGCCCTGATTACCGGGGCAGAATAGGGGTGAATTTATTGAACCGAAGGTGGATAAGCTCTGGTGTATTATGCATTTTATTGCTGACTCAATGCGTCCATCCATCATCAGCTCGGCTAAGCGAAAGCAAATTTGTTCCTTTTACCGAGGTGTTTTCCAGCTCAACCCAGAACCCGGTCAGAATGCACCAGATCAAAAAGGGTGACACCCTTTATCGAATCTCCCTCCAGAATAAGGTGGACCTGCAATCCCTGATGAAAACTAATAATATGAACGAGGATACCATCCTGGAGATAGGGTCAACTATAAAAATCCCCTCCTCGCCGCAAGGTGCTATCCACGTAGTAGCCCCAGGAGAGACCATGTCCAGTGTGGCTCAATGTTACGATATAAACATTGCGGAAATAATAGATGCCAACCGTGATAAAAATCCACTGGCCCTTGAGGTAGGGGATTGCCTGGTAATCCCGGCCAAAGCGGACGAGGACGAAGAAATAAGCAGCACTCCTTCTAGGGGAGGAAAACCAACAGGTACCCTGGGCTGGCCCATAACAGGTACGATCAGTTCTGATTACGGTCAGCGCAAATCGGGTTTTCATCATGGATTGGATATTGCAAACAAGATCGGGACTCCAATTCATGCAGCTGAATCGGGGACGGTCATATTTGCCGGCACAAAATCGGTCTACGGGCGTACAGTTATGATCAGCCATCCTGACGGAAAGCAAACCCTGTATGCACATGCCAAATCCATCTGCGTAGCTAAAGGTGATAAAGTAGACCGTGGAGAAGTAATCGCATACGTCGGAATTTCCGGGGTGACCACCGGACCACACCTGCATTTTGAAGTGCGGGTTAATAAGAAGACTTGCGACCCCCTACAATACCTCCGATAAAAGTACAGCCTCCGCGAGGGGGCTTTTTTTATGTCCTCAATTGGTTTAGGCTTGTGGAAGAAAGGAGCTGGCAATCATGCCCGATGAAAAGCAATGGCTGCCCCTGTTCGCCAACCATAAGGGCGAAGTGATGGAGTTGTCAGGACTAACCATGTTGGCGCGCAGTGGAAACCAATGGGTGGTTCCCGAGTCAAGCGAGATGATGCCTCTGCCAGTCGGGGCTTCACTGGTATCCATACCAAGAAGGATACCGGTAGGCTGGGATGGATGCCGGCCCCAGCTGATAAGCCGAAACACGGCCGGCTACGAGGCCCAAGCAGTGGCCGTTCTCTTGCCCCAGGGTTTTACTCGGACCCTGCTGCCGGCCTATGTTTCTCCAGAGTTGTCAACGCCCGTTCCCTTGTATGGTTACGCGGCGGCAGGTTTCCGGGACGGCCGTATATGGGCAGCAGCGATACAGACTGACGAACACCGCAAATGGCATCCCCGTTATTATAATACGGAAGGGTTGCCACGACGAATAAACCGTATGCTGGCCAAATACCCCGAAAACAGGCTGGTAAGACAGTTGGCTAGCTGCTCCCTGCAATACAGTTGTTATACTGCCCAGAATATTTTTTATCAGCGATGGGAGGGCGGGCTGCCGACTATGACCGCCTGCAATGCGGACTGCTTAGGATGCATCTCTCAAAACCACTTGGGGGTGGATTCTCCCCAGCAACGTTTACAATTCCGCCCTTCCGTAACGGAGATAACCGAACTAGGTGTGGAACACCTGGTCCATGCACGCGAAGCCATTATTTCTTTTGGGCAGGGCTGTGAAGGGGAGCCCTCCCTGAACGCGTCCGACCTGGCAGCGGCGATTCGAAGCATTCGCCAGCATACTGACCGAGGTACCATCAATATGAATACCAATGCCGGGTACACTGAGGGGATTATACAACTTTGTCAAGCGGGTCTGGATTCCATACGGGTGACATTATTTTCGGCTCGAGCAGAGAATTATGGGATTTACCATCGCCCCCATAACTACCGTCTTAGCGATGTGGCAGCGACAATTGGTTATGCTCATGAAGCAGGAACCAAGGTATCAATTAATTTGCTCACCATGCCCGGTTTTACTGACAGGGAGGAGGAAATTGAATCTCTGCTGGCATTTGTGCGACAATATGGAGTGGATATGGTTCAGTTACGTAATCTCAACATCGATGCAGATTTGTTATTCGCAAATGTATCCAGCGGTGGAGAGACGATGGGTATCAGCGGGATGGTTTCTATTTTGCGGGAGGAGTTGCCGGGAGTAGTCGTCGGATCTTATAGCCATCCGGTCCGATAGCGTAAGGGAAGTATTCGATCTGCAAGCCAATTTGGGATGAATATAGGGGAGAGAGAAGATCTTGGAAAGAAAAGGACCGTTAATGGTTAAAGAACTGAAAGCAATGTCTCCTGGACAACAAGTGTTTGGAAAATACCTGCTGTTGGCCCGATTGTATCGAAAGACCAAGGACGGCAAAGACATGTACAATATCAAACTAGGCGACAGTACGGGTGACATTGATGGAGTCGTCTGGGAAAATTGTCAGATTATCGGCGATTTCCAGGAGGGAGCAGTTCTGGGGCTGTTGGGAGACATCGGTAGTTTCAACGGCAAGATTCAGGTTACTGTAAAAAGGGTTAAAGTCCTGGACGAAGACCCGGTCCCGTACCTTCCTGGGCCAGCCATTAGCCAAGCTAAATTACGCAAAGGCTTAATAGACTATATTGATTCAATCAAAGACATATATCTGCATAGTCTCTTAAAACGCATCTTTACTCCTGAACAGATGGACAGTTTTTGTAAATCTAGTGCAGCCAAATCAATTCACCACAATTATAGTGGTGGGTTATTGGAGCATACCATTGAGGTTGTGGATCTATGTGTACGGGCCTTGGACGTGTTCCCGGCTATGAACCGAGACCTGGTGGTCACTGGAGCATTGCTGCATGACATAGGTAAGATTCTTGAATTGGATATCAAGGTGGTCCCCCAGTATACGGTGCAGGGCCGTCTGATTGGACATATAACACTAGGGGTGGAAATGGTTTCCAGAGAGATTAGAGAGTTGCGTGCTGAGGGAGTTGGATTCCCATTCGAACTGGAGTGGATGCTGGAGCATATGATCCTCAGCCATCATGGTAATCTTGAATTTGGCTCACCGGTAGTACCCATGTTTCCCGAAGCCCTATTGTTGCATGCCATGGATAACTTGGGAGCCAAGATGTTCATTTTTACCAGTAAAAGAGAAGAGCCGGGTGGGGAAAGCGAGCTATTTACCAACTATGACAGTTTCTTCGGGCAGCATTTCTTCAAATTCAGCTACAAAGGGCCTAGCGAAGAAGAGGACTGAGGATTATCCAGCGCCCGTTGCCGAATACTAGATTATGAAGAAACCAGTCATTCTGCAGCGGGGAATGAGATTTTTATGATGAACACACACCCGGGACATTTCCTTGTCTTTTGAAATTTTTCCTGGTATAATATCTCTCGCAGTTTGCATTAGAGAGACAACGGGGAGCTTATACTCCCTGCGTATGGTTGATATGAAAGAGGTGAAAACGATGAAAGAAAAAATACACCCGAAATATTTCAAGAGCGTAGCTAGGTGCGCCTGCGGCAACGAGGTTGAGATTGGCTCTACCAAAGAAAACATAAAGGTAGAAATCTGTGCTAAATGTCACCCCTTCTACACTGGGGATAAGTTGAGAATAGTTGATACGGCGG
>JAKJCH010000008.1:10062-23214 GCA_022706565.1 Bacillota bacterium
AGAAATACGGCATGAAATAGCCAAGCTTACAGGATTTTACGGGCAGGACGGTAGTTCCTGCTTTTTTTCTATTCTTATAAATATAAATTGGTTTATTTGACTATGGAGGATATGTTGATGAGTAAAAAGCCCAACTACGGAGGGATGGCGGTTATCGAAGGCGTTATGATGCGCGGTCCTGACCAAACTGCCCTTGCCGTACGTAAACCAGATGGCAGTATCGAAATAGACAAGGAAAGCAATAGCAATCTGAGCCAACGCCATCCGTTTTTAAAATGGCCGTTTATTCGAGGCAGCTATGTCCTGATCGAGTCGATGGTAGTGGGGATTAGAATGTTGAATAAATCTGCTAATATGTCGATGGCGGAAGAAGAAGAAGAGCTAAGTCCGGCTGAGATCCTGATCACGGGCTTGGTGGCCTTCTTAATGGCGGTTGTCCTTTTTGTGGCCCTCCCCACCGCCGCCGTACATTATACCAAACAATACATTGGTGGGTTGTGGGGTCAGAACCTTGTGGAAGGAATCATCCGCATAGTCTTTTTCTTAGCCTATGTATATGCTATCTCCAAAATGAAAGAAATTGAGCGGGTATTCATGTATCATGGGGCGGAACACAAGTCAATCCTAGCTCTGGAAGCCGGTGAAGAACTGACGGTAGCCAATGCACGCCGTTACAGCACCAGACACCCCCGGTGCGGAACCAGTTTCTTGCTGGTGGTGATGGTGGTATCTATATTGGTTTTCGCCATGTTGGGAGATGGAACCCTATTTTACCGGATATGGTCACGTATAGCTGTATTTCCGATTGTGGCAGGATTGGGGTATGAGTTCATTCGTTTTTCAGGGCGATTCTACCAGAAGGGGTGGGCGCGATTCCTGATTGCACCCGGACTATGGCTGCAAAAACTGACTACTCGGGAGCCTGATGATCAACAATTGGAAGTTGCGTTGACCGCTCTACGCGAAGTCCTGACAGAGGAGTCGAGGGCGGGTGGGGCTGGTTTGCAGCCAGCTTGATGTACAGTACCGACAAGGAGGATTATCGACAGATGGTGGAGAAGTTAGCCAGCCTCGAGACCAGATATGAAGAGCTGAATCACCTATTGAGCGATCCCAACATAATTGCGGATCAAACTAAATACCAGAAATATACCAAGGCTTATTCGGATTTAACCGAGATTGTTTCTGTATATAGAGAGTTGAAAGCTGCCGCGTTGGGAATAGATGAAGCCCGTGCCATGCTCAAAGAAGAGACGGATGAAGAATTCAAAGAGATGTTGCAGTCAGAGATTGAGATACTGAGCAGGCGGAAACAAGACCTTGAGCAGCGGGTAAAGATATTGTTGCTGCCTACCGACCCCAACGACGAAAAAAGTGTAATCATGGAGATTCGCGCTGGAACGGGTGGTGAAGAGGCGGCCCTTTTTGCTGCGGATCTTTTTAGGATGTACTCCCGCTATGCCGAACAGCAGGGTTGGAAGATTGATATAATGGACTCGCATTTCACTGAATTGGGTGGAATAAAGGAATTGATCTTTGTAGTTGATGGGCAAGGCGCTTATAGCAAACTGAAATTTGAGAGTGGTGTACACCGAGTCCAACGCATTCCGTCCACTGAATCCGGAGGGCGCATCCACACCTCGGCAGCAACGGTAGCAGTTCTGCCCGAGGCAGAAGAGGTTGAGGTACAGATAAATGAAAATGATTTGAAGATAGACGTTTACTGCGCCAGCGGCCCCGGTGGACAGTGTGTGAATACGACCCAATCGGCGGTGCGAATTACCCACCTGCCCACGGGTTTGGTAGTCACATGCCAGGATGAGAAATCGCAGCATAAGAATAAAGCTCAGGCTTTGCGGGTTCTGCGTTCCCGGCTGAAAGAGGTCTTAGAAGCGGAGAAGAACCAGGAAACGGCTGGGGCTCGGAAGAACCAAGTAGGCACGGGAGACCGCAGCGAGCGGATACGAACCTATAATTTTCCCCAAGGCAGGGTGAGTGACCATCGCATCAACTTGACTCTTCATAAGCTGGATCAGATACTGGAGGGGCAACTTGATGAACTGATCGGTGCTCTCATGGCCAATGATCAGGCAGAACGGTTAAAACAGGTGGACTAAGGTGCGCAAGGATTGGTCAATCAAAGAACTGCTGATATGGACGACCCGGTATTTTGCGGATAAGGGCATGCAGGAACCGCGCTTGGAGGCGGAAATCCTGCTGGCTCATGTGCTAAAAAGGAACCGGGTCTATTTGTACGCCAATTACGAAGAACCGGTCAATGAGGCGGAGAGGCAGCAATTCCGGGACTGTATCACGAGGAGAACGAAAGGTGAGCCGGCCGCATATATCACCGGACAAAGGGAATTCATGTCCCTGCCATTCCACGTAAACGCCGATGTCCTCATTCCCCGTCCCGAAACTGAAGTATTGGTGGAAACAGCCATGGGATTGATCCAACTGGGGAGCATAAAGCGAGTCTGCGACGTGGGCACTGGTTCCGGCGCTATCGCCATCAGCTTGGCCCATTATGCACCGCAGGTCGAGGTCTTTGCCGTCGATATTTCACCGGAAGCATTGAGTATGGCCCGTTGTAATGCCAGTTTACATCAAACTGCGATCCGGTTTTACAGGGGTGACCTGTTGGAACCGCTTGAGGATGGATTGGATATGGATCTGATTGTGGCTAATTTGCCTTATCTAACCAAGGCCCAACTCGAACAGGCTGAAGTGGGTGTTAGAGACTTCGAACCGCGACTGGCCCTGATGGCGGATGACGACGGCCTTAGTATCTATCGGCGCCTACTACCCCAAGCCCACGACAGGCTGCGGCCGGGAGGATACTGTTTATGGGAGATCGATCCGGGCCAGGAAAGGGCCGCCCGGGATATGGTCAAAGATTGGGACGAAGCAGAGATTCTGACTGACTACCAGGGCCGGAGTCGAGTAGTGAAAGTGCGGAGAATGAAATAAAGATGAAGACAACATATTACAAAATAGATGCTCGCCGACCACAGCCACACCTAATCAGCAGGGCAGTCGCCCATATAAAGGCTGGGGAGGTGGTGGCTTTCCCGACTGAAACTGTGTACGGATTAGGAGCGGATGCATTTCAGACCGCGGCCATAGACAAAATCTTTACCGCTAAAGGAAGACCTTCGGATAATCCTCTTTTGATCCATGTCAGCAACCTAGATCAGGTAAAGCACCTGGCGGCAGTTGTTCCCCCCGCAGCGGTAAAACTGATGCAACGCTTCTGGCCGGGCCCTCTGTCGATGGTATTGCCTGCATTGCCTTCTGTTCCAGAGGTAGTAAGGGGCGGTAGAACGGGGGTGGGTCTGCGGATGCCCTCACATCCAGTGGCCATGGCATTGATCGAGGCAGCTGGTCCACTGGCGGCGCCCAGCGCCAATCGATACGGACGCCCCAGCCCAACAAGTGCTGATCATGTCCGGCAGGATCTGGATGGACTGATTGCTGCAGTCCTGGATGCCGGCGAGACTGGAGCGGGTCTGGAGTCCACCCTTGTTGATCTGACTGATGACCATTATCGCATCTTAAGGCGTGGTGGAATACGAGCGGAGTTGATCGAGGAGTGCCTGGGACAAACCTTGGAATATGCATTAACCGATCGCTCCGGTTACCAATCACCAATTAGAATAGTCTTAAGTGAAAGCGCAGCCGATTTGGAGAGGCGGATTATCGAGACTCGGAATAATGAAATAGGGATAGTCTACTTGGGTTCAGGTGATGATTATGGGGTTGACCTTGCCCGGCGGGTATTTACCTTGGATGTGGCAGGGGACGGACAGGGCTTGTATTCAATTATTCGCGAGGCAGAAGCTGCAGGAATTGAGATACTCTTGTTTGCACCGTTCGACACCAGCCGGTTGGATGAGGCCTGGCTGGATCGTTTGCATCGAGCCGCACATAAATGATTGCAAGGTAATGATGATGTCGAGCTAGTGTGGGTTTACTCATAAGGTATTGTTTTTGGGAAGGTAAATGCCCGATCTTTTAAATATGAGGGGGAGTCTACGCTGACCACGATACTGTTCATATGCTCAGGTAATACCTGCCGGAGCCCCCTGGCTCAGGCCTCATCGTGAGACAGGATCGACCGGAGAGGGATTTCGGGTATTATCGGCTGGGATATTTGCTGAAGATGGACATCCTGCCTCTCGAGAGGCGATCAAGGTTATGGTAGAAGAAGGCATCGATCTGTCCGCGCATGGCTCGACACGGTTTAATAAGGACCTGGCTAGAGCAGCAGATATTATTCTGACCATGACGAGAAACCAACGGGATTACGTGAGACAGGAATACCCCGAAAAAGCAGACTCCACCTTTACTCTTCACGAGTTTTGCGACGACTTGTCAGGGGAGGTTCTTGATCCATATGGACTAGGTTTGAGTGAATATCGATCTTGTCTTGCGGAGATTAAGATTTTGGTAGACGGGGTGTTCAACAAAATAATAGAATCTAGAATGAGGTGAAGGTTCTTGGAGGTAGCAATAGGTAGTGATCATGCCGGCGTGCAGTTGAAAAGAGAACTGACTACTTGTCTTACCATGGATGGGCATACGGTACTGGATTGCGGCACCTATTCGGAAGATTCGGTAGATTATCCGGATATTGCTGACAAAGTCGCCGGGGAGGTGCTTAGTAAACGGATACTTGGAATATTGATCTGCGGGACCGGAGTAGGGATTTCCATTGCTGCCAATAAGATCAAGGGTATTCGGGCGGCTTTATGCCATGAAGCATATACGGCTCGAATGGCCAGGGAGCATAATGATGCCAATATCGTGGTACTAGGAGCTCGAGTTATCGGTACCGGATTAGCGGAAGAAATCGTCCGGACTTTTATGCAAACTGAGTTTTCGGCAGGAAGACACCAGCGCAGGGTAGAAAAAATAGCGGCGTTAGAGAATAAAATGGAGAGAAGGTTTTAGAACTTGGATTATATTGAGAAATATGTACGGCCAGTAGATCCAGCCATAGCTGAGGTTATTGCCGAAGAAGAAAAACGTCAAAGCCGCAAGTTGGAACTGATTGCTTCGGAAAATTTTGTTTCCCGGGCGGTGATGGCTGTCCAGGGATCGGTCTTGACCAATAAATACGCTGAGGGTTATCCAGGCAAAAGATATTATGGTGGCTGCGAATTCGTAGATGTGGCTGAAACGCTGGCCATAGAGAGGGCCAAGGCTCTCTTTGGGGCCGAACACGCCAACGTCCAACCCCATTCAGGAGCGCAGGCAAATACAGCAGTCTATTTCGCTGCGCTGCAGCCGGGAGATGCGGTTCTAGGTATGAATCTAAGCCATGGCGGCCATTTAACCCATGGCAGCAAGGTAAACCTCTCCGGCAAGTATTTCAATTTTTTCGAGTATGGAGTAGATCCTCAGACAGAGATGATCGATTATGACGAACTCCTAAAAGTAGCCCGACAGACGAAACCGAAGCTGATCGTAGCAGGCGCTAGTGCCTACCCCCGAACCATTGACTTTAAACGGTTCAGGGAGATAGCCGATGAAGTCGGGGCTTTACTGATGGTAGATATGGCCCATATAGCCGGATTGGTGGTGGGTGGTATTCACCCCAGTCCGATTCCCTATGCTCACTTTGTCACCACTACTACCCACAAGACACTGCGGGGACCACGGGGCGGTCTGATAATGTGCGCGCAAGAGTGGGCCGCCAAGATCGACAAGGCTGTTTTTCCGGGGATTCAGGGGGGCCCACTGATGCATGTAATCGCAGCCAAGGCGGTCTGTTTCCACGAGGCTTCACAGCCTGAGTTTAAACTGTATCAGCAACAAATAGTAGAAAATGCTCGTGTGCTGGCTGCTGGCCTGGTACAGAACGGATTACGCCTGGTATCCGGCGGCACGGATAACCACTTGATGCTGGTAGATGTCCGGCCCAAGGGATTGACTGGAAAGGATGCAGAAGCCATCCTGGAATCCATCAATATTACAGTCAACAAAAACGGCATTCCCTTTGACCCGGAGAAGCCTACCGTCACCAGTGGGATACGGATTGGGACCCCGGCAGTCACCACCCGCGGTCTGCGCAGTAAGGATATGGTTGAAATCGCCCAGGCGATTGCCCTTGCCATGGATAACCCACAATCAGAAGAGCAGCAAGCTCAGGCCAGGGCGATAGTAGACCGTCTTTGCGAAAAGTACCCCCTTTATTAAGATTGTGTGCATATCATGGCAATAAAGGATACAAATTGTACGAGACCTTCTTGGGATGAATATTTTCTTGAGCTAGCCGACATGGTAGCCAGTCGGTCAACTTGTCTGCGCCGCCATGTGGGTGCAGTGTTGGTTAGAAAGGACCGGATTATCGCGACCGGATATAATGGCGCCCCCAGAGGTTTGGGTCACTGTCTGGACTTGGGGTGCATGCGCGAGCAAATGGGAATCCCTTCTGGGCACAGGTACGAGCTTTGCCGTGGTGTACACGCCGAGCAGAATGCTATTATCAATGCTGCTTATTATGGCGTATCAACCCAGGATACAGTGTTGTACTGCACCAATCAGCCATGCATCATATGTGCCCGGATGCTCATCAATGCAGGTGTAATCCGGGTAGTACATAGAGGGAATTTCGATGATGACCTGGCTCTGCAATTCATGCGGGAAGCCGGAATTGAAATGGTGGAAATACCCTCATTGGGGAGATAGACATTTTGGATACTAAAATCTTATCTTTGCCTCGTTTGAATCAACTCAATCCCACCCTCGAATCAACTGCCCTAAAACTAATGGAGGAAGCCGGCGAACTGGCTCAATGCATCGGTAAATACCGAGGCTTAAGCGGCGAGACGGTAAAGTATGACCAAACCCTTGTGGTTGAAGAGATCGCCAAGGAATTGTTGGATGTGGCTCAGACTGCGGTAACCATGATGTTTGTGATGGAGGATCAGTTTGGGATAGACATCGAAGAATTGGTCCAAAAGCATCTTGAAAAGCTGCTTCGGAAAGGCTATCTGACCGATCTGTGAGAAAATGAGGAATTTTGTTGGAGGGAAAAGGGTTTTCAATAATTTTGGCGAATAGTGATAATTGCGTCTTTTTTAACAAGGGTAAACCAGGAATGGGGCTGGCAATCAATCCCAATGCAATGGAGAGATCGGTTAGTGACCTTTTTTCCAACGGGGATTGGGGCGTTATCCTCAGTATTCCGGGATCGAAAAGAGATAATATTTTTATCATTATAAAAAGGATTTTCCCCAACAATGTAGAATTGGTATGAGGGGATTCACTTCAAGATATTGGGCCACAGATGAGGATGGTTGAGATGGCACCGAAAAAACAAAACTGGGCCAAATCTCTGACGATGGCCCTTAATCTAGGGACATCAGTCGCAGCAGTAGTAGCTATTGGTTTGTTCGGCGGACGATGGCTGGATGCAAGGTTTGGAACCGGCAACCTCTTAACAATTTTTGGATTTCTACTGGGTGCTGCCACTGCCATGAAGATACTGTGGGACCGGATGATGGAGAAAGAACGGGAAGAAACAGAGGAAAGTCAAACATTTGACAGACTGAAGAAATAAGACAACCCAGATTTGAAGTTTTGACTTTGGTCACGGCAGGTTGGCCAGCAAAACCTAGAATAAATTTTTAATCAAGAAAGGGGGGAAAAAGATGATATTTGGTATGTGGGATGGAGTACTCTTTCATTTGGGTCCTATTCCGGTAGATCATTTGGTCGTAACTGAGTGGGTAATCATCGCAATTCTGGCCATCGGCGCCTTCTTGGGCACGCGTGCCATGAAGCTAGTCCCGACCGGGGGGCAGAACGTAGTTGAGATGGTTGTTACATTTACATACGACTTTTTCACGCAGGTTATGGAAGATGAACACACCGCCAAAAAATATGCACCCTTACTGTCGACGTTTTTCCTGTTTATACTTATCAGTAACTATAGTGGTTTGATCCCGGGAGCAGCTCACATTGAAGGTTTCCAACCCCCCACCAGTAACTGGAACGTTACGGCAGCCTTAGCTCTAGTCACATTCTTTGCAGTTCACATCGGAGGTTTTTCCTCACACGGCGCAGGTTATCTAGGGCATTTTATCAAACCTAATGTCGCATTTTTACCACTTAATCTTATCGAGGAAATAGCGCACCCCCTGTCCCTCACCGTCCGTCTATTCGGCAATATATTTGGTGAAGAAATGATAATCGCATACCTGTTGTTCATGGCGCCGTTTATCGTACCAAGTGCTTTGATGGGACTAAGTGTCCTGCTGGGTGCCATACAAGCGATCGTGTTTACCTTGTTGTCAGCCAGCTATATTGGTGCATCTACATCTGCGGGTCATTAAAATTAACCATATCATTTTTGCCAATGTATAGTGCATTGCGTCAGGAAAGGGGGGAAAAAAATGGGTATTATAGCAGTAGGAGCTGGGGTAGCTGTATCTATTGCCGGCCTTGGTGGCGGTGTTGGTATGGGTCTTGTCGGTGGCAAAGCTATCGAATCTATCGCCAGACAGCCTGAAGTAGGTGGAGATATCAGAACATTATTGTTCATCACCCTGGCGTTTATTGAAACCTTGACTATTTATGGTCTACTGATCGCTTTCATGTTGGTAGGAAAAATGACTGCCTAATCAAAAAACATAGTCTTAAGAAGAAAAACAATTTAACAAGTCTCTACACTGGAGGGCGATAGGGCAGTCGAAGTTATCCGTTATCTAAGCTCTATCGCCCTAATTCACTTTAAGTAACACAGAGATTGGAGGTAGCACATCCGTGAAGAGGAACAAATGGGTTTACCTATCAGGCCTCCTTTTATCCTTAATAATGGTTATGGGATTTGCCGCCCTCTGCATGGCCTCAGAAGCCGCTGGAGCTCCCATCGGTGCGCCGGCAGGGAGTCCGCCTAAGTTTCCGAACTTGTATGTAATAGGTTGGTCGATGGTCAACTTCCTGGTATTGTTGGCCTTACTGTACAAGTTTGCATATAATCCGGTAAGCGCCATGCTGGCAGAGCGGAGCACCCAAATAGAGGGATCGATCAAACATGCAGAAGAATTAAAGGTAGAGGTTGAGCAGATGCGGAAAGAAGCTCAGGCCAACCTGATTGAATCCCGGAAGGAAGCCCAAGAAATCGTAACAAGGGCCACTAAAGCAGCCGAAGATTCCAAGAATGAGATGATAGCCAAAGGTAAAGAAGAATATGCTGCGATCATTGCCAAAGGGGCCGCCGACATTGCAGCTGCTACCACGCAGGCCAAGGTAGAGCTGAAGGATACGGCAGCTACTCTGGCTTTAATGGCTGCGGAGAAGGTTCTGGGCAGAGCTATCACCGAAGCCGACCATCAGAAGATGGTAAAAGAATTTGTTAATGAAGCGGGCGATCTTTTATGCTAAACAAGAGCGTCGCCAGGCGCTATGCCGAAGCGTTTTTTAGCACTGCCAAAGAATCCGGCAAGATCAATGAGTATCAAGATGAACTGGGGAAGATAGTTCAGACTATAGAGGGAGTTCCGGATCTCAAGGAATATTTTGCCCATCCTCTGTCTCCAGTCCACGGGAAAAAAGAGATTGCTAAACAAATATTCGGTTCCGCAGTGTCACCAATAGCGTTGAATTTCCTGCTACTGGTATTGGACAAGAAACGCCAGGATTACCTGGAGCTGATTTACAATGAATTCGTAGATATGGCTGATGAATCAAGAAACATCACCAAGGCTGATCTGATTTCGGCCATGCCAATATCGGATGACGATCTCAACACCTTATCCGATAACCTTTCTCGTTCATCAGGCAAGACCGTACAACTGAAGGTGTCGGTCGATCCTTCCATAATAGGAGGGTTAAAGATCAGATTGGGCGACAAGGTAATAGACGCCTCCATTGCCAAGAAACTGGAGATGCTTAAGAGGAGCCTCCAGACTGCGAAGATAAGTTAACGATAGGGGTGAATATTTAAATGAGTATTAGACCCGAAGAGATTAGCGCAATATTAAAAGAACAGCTGGAGCGCTACCAATCCGAGGTCGAGGTCAGCAATGTAGGTTCCGTAATCTACGTCGGTGACGGTATCGCCCGTGTATATGGCCTACAGGGAGCCATGGCCGGCGAATTGCTCGAATTTACAGGTGGCACCTATGGAATGGTGCTCAACTTGGAAGAAGATAACGTCGGTGCCGTTTTGCTTGGTAAATATTATCATATTAAAGAAGGCGACGTGGTCAAGGCAACCGGGACAATCATGTCAGTTCCCACGGGGCCAGCCTTGCTGGGCCGGGTGGTCAATCCTCTGGGACAACCGTTGGATGGCAAAGGACCCATAAACACCACTACCACCAGACCGGTTGAAAAGGTAGCCCACGGCGTGGTAACCAGAGCCCCAGTTAATGTCCCCATGCAGACCGGACTGAAAGCTATCGACTCCATGGTACCAATCGGCCGCGGCCAGCGTGAGTTGATCATTGGCGACCGCCAGATAGGTAAAACCGCCATCGCCATTGATGCCATTATCAATCAGAGAACCAAAAAAGACATGATCTGTATATATGTCGGCATTGGCCAGAAGCAGTCCACCATTGCCGGAATCCACGCCAAGCTGGAAGAGATGGGCGCCATGGATTATTCCATCATCGTCGCCTCCACCGCTTCCGAGCCCGCTCCATTGCTGTACCTGGCCCCGTATGCCGGTGTTGCTATGGCTGAGGAATTTATGGAATCCGAATCTAAAGACGTTTTGATTATCTATGATGACCTTTCCAAACACGCGGTGGCATATCGTGAGATGTCCCTGCTGCTCCGTCGTCCTCCCGGACGTGAAGCTTATCCGGGCGACGTTTTTTACCTCCATTCCCGCCTGTTGGAGAGAGCTTGCAAGCTTAATGACGAACACGGCGGAGGATCCATTACCGCTCTGCCGATTATTGAAACCCAGGCCGGTGACGTATCCGCATACATTCCGACCAATGTTATTTCCATCACTGACGGCCAGATTTACCTGGAATCCGACTTGTTCTATGCTGGCCAGCGTCCGGCAATCAACGCCGGTTTGTCTGTCAGCCGCGTAGGTGGATCCGCCCAGACCAAAGCCATGAAGTCCGTCGCCGGGCAGTTACGTCTGGACTTGGCCCAGTATCGTGAGCTAGCGGCTTTCGCCCAGTTCGGGTCCGATTTGGATAAAGCGACTCTGGCTCGTCTGACCCGCGGCGAGAAGACCATGGAAGTTCTGAAGCAGGGGCAATATCAACCGATGGCCATGGAAGATCAGGTAGCCATCATTTATGCGGCTGTCAACGGGTATTTGGACGATATCCCCAAAGAAAAGATTGCATCGTTTGAGACTGATTTCCTGAAATATTTACACGCCAACACCAACGTGCTGAAATCTATCAACGAATCTGGGAAAATCGATGATGCAAGTAATGCAACGTTGATTAAGGCCATTGAAGATTTCAAGTCCACGTTTGTAGCTTAGGCGGTGATGTATTATGGCAGGAGCAGGTGTAAGAGAGTTCAAGCGTAGAATACGCAGTGTGCAAAGCACTCAGCAGATTACCAAAGCAATGAAAATGGTGTCGGCTGCTAAATTGCGCCGTGCCCAAGAAGCTGCCGAAGCCTCCCGTCCTTATACTGAAACCTTGCAGGGAACCCTGGCCAGATTGGTGGGCCTATCCAGCGACGTGGAGCACCCTTTGTTGGTCAAGCGGCCGGAGGTTACCAAGGTTGGTTATATCGTTGTAACGGCTGACAAGGGCTTGTGCGGTGGATTTAACACCAACATCATCCGGGCGGCGCTTGATTCCCTGGCTGCAGATGAGCGAAAACCAGAGAGAGGTATGATTGCGGTTGGGAGAAAAGCCCGGGATTTCTTCCGCAAACGCGGAGGTTTGGAGGCTGAGTTCGTTAACTTGGGCGATAAGGTCAGTTATGCTGATGCACGGGAGATTGCCCAATATATAATGAATGCCTATGAAAATGAGGAGTTTGATGAAGTTTACGTGGTTTATGCCCGATTCGTCAATGCCATTAGACAGGTACCCACGGTGGAGAAGATACTCCCCATCGAGCCGCCTGAGGAGACGTCATCCAGTGATATCAAGGTCGAGTATATCTATGAACCGAGTGCCGAAGAAATCCTGTTGAACCTGTTGCCCAGGTATGTAGGCAGCCTAATATATCATGCCTTGTTGGAAAGCAAGGCCAGTGAGCATGGAGCCAGAATGACCGCTATGGGTAACGCTAGCGACAACGCCGGGGAGATAATTGATTCTCTGACGCTTAAAATGAACAAGGTCAGACAGGCGGCAATAACGGACGAAATTCTGGATATTGTTGGTGGCGCCGAAGCTCTCAACAAATAAAGGAGGAAAGTAGAGAATGGCGAATGTGACAATAGGGGAGGTAACTCAGGTTATTGGCGCGGTTGTCGATATACGTTTCAAGCCTGGTGAGTTACCGGATCTAATGAACGCTATTACCATAAAGAGTGATGATCCCAAGATAGACGTAACCCTGGAGGCTTTCCAATTGCTTGGTAATGATGTCGTCAGATGCGTCGCGTTGAACGCAACTGATGGACTCAGCCGCGGCATGGAAGCTACCAATACCGGGGCCTCGATCAAAATCCCGGTAGGGGATGGATGTCTGGGCCGTATTCTTAATGTTTTGGGGGAACCGGTTGATGAAGCCGGGCCAGTGGAAGCAGTCGACTACTGGCAGATCCATCGCGACCCCCCGCCACTGGTTGACCAGTTACCGGCAACCCAACTGCTGGAAACCGGCATAAAGGTCGCCGATCTGATTTGTCCCTACGCCAAGGGCGGTAAGATCGGTCTGTTCGGAGGCGCCGGAGTTGGCAAGACGGTTATTATTCAGGAACTGATAAGAAACATTGCTTACGAGCATGGTGGATATTCCGTATTCACCGGCGTGGGTGAGAGAACCCGTGAAGGTAACGATCTATGGGGCGAAATGACCGAGTCTGGCGTTATTGACAAAGTAGCCCTGATCTTCGGCCAGATGAATGAACCTCCCGGAGCACGCGCCCGCGTTGCTTTGTCGGGCTTGACCATGGCCGAATATTTCCGCGACGGCGACGAAAAAACCAGCGGCAGAGACATCCTGCTGTTCATAGATAACATTTTCCGTTTCACCCAGGCA
>JAKJCH010000090.1 GCA_022706565.1 Bacillota bacterium
GAAGGCCTGAGATTCGCTATCCGCGAAGGTGGCCGCACAGTCGGCTCCGGAGTCGTAACCGGCATCGAATCCTAATAATACCGACAAATTAAGTGGCTACCGGAAGCGTTGACATTAAATAAGGCGATGTGCTAGAGTGTTATAGTATTTTTGCGCATAGGATGGAGGTTACGAGGTGAGGGTTGGTATTACATTGGCATGCACAGAATGCAAACAGCGCAATTATAGAACAACCAAGGACAAGAAGAAGAATACTGAGAAGATGGAAGTAAGGAAGCACTGCAAATTTTGCAATGCTCATACTATTCACAAAGAGACGAAGTAAAGCGGGAGAGTGAACTTAATGGCCAAGGACAGTGTTTCTCCTGGCAACACCGCCAACGTCAAGAACTGGTTTGAGAGTGTTCGGACATATTTCAAAGGGGTCTACCATGAACTGAAAAAGGTCCATTGGCCGGGCCGAGTACAGTTGATTGCCTACACCGGGGTAGTATTATTATCGGTTGCTATCATTGCCGTGATTCTATGGGTGTTTGACAGCGGGCTTTCATTATTGCTGAACTGGCTGATGGGACGGTTTGCCTAAAGAGGAGATGGTTGAGATTACCACCGAACAAGACATGAACCAAGCTGAATATAGTGATCCAGATAATCTAGCCCTGGAATCTGAGGAGACCAAACTGGAAAAGAAGGGCGATTGGTATGTAGTCCATACTTATTCCGGTTACGAGAACAAAATCAAGGTCGATCTCATCAAACGAGTTGAATCCATGAACATGCAGGATAAGATATTCCAGGTGATCATACCCGAAGAACAGGAAGTCGAGTATAAAGGCGGTAAGAAGAAGATAACCACTCGGCGTGTCTTCCCTGGTTATGTGATTGTCAACATGATAATGGATGATGATTCATGGTATGTGGTACATCATACGCCAGGTGTTACCGGGTTTGTAGGTAGTGGAACCAAGCCTATTCCATTAATGGACGAGGAGATTAATAAGATCCTTACCCAAATGGGACTAATGGGTAAAAAGCCGCGGGTTATCAATCTGGAGGTAGGGGAGAACATCCGGGTCAACAGCGGCCCCTTCGAGAATTTCGAGGGAGTGGTCAAGGAAGTACTGCAGGACCGGGGCAAAGTCAGAGTGAACATTTCCATGTTCGGCAGGGAGACTCCTGTAGAGCTGGATTATGAGCAAATAAATAAGATATAAGGAGGTGTAAAAGTGGCCAAAAAGGTTAAGGGAAAGGTTAAACTGCAGATAGCCGCAGGTAAAGCAACTCCGGCACCGCCAGTAGGACCTGCCCTTGGACAACACGGGGTTAACATAATGGGTTTTTGCAAAGAATACAATGCTAAAACTGCTAATCAGACCGGATACATCGTACCGGTAGAAATAACCGTGTACGAAGACCGTTCGTTCACTTTTGAGATTAAGTCGCCGCCGGCTTCTGATCTTCTGAAGAAAGCGGCCAACGTTGAAAAAGGCTCAGGTGATCCTAATAAGAAACCAGTCGGCAAGATCTCCCGGGCTAAATTAGTAGAAATAGCGGAAGCCAAGAAAGCAGATTTGAACGCAGCCGACATCGATGCAGCCGTCAGGATGATCGAAGGCACAGCCCGCAGCATGGGCTTGGTAATCATTGACTGAACATTTAAGGTATTTTGTACGCGCATAAATGTGGGAGGATCGCCATCCGCTTGACCACAAGGAGGATTGTTTAATGAAAAGAGGCAAAGCTTACAAGGAAGCAATGGCAAAAATAGACCGGAATAGGCTGTATGAACCATCGGAGGCCATTAAATTGGTAAAGGAAATTGCCACTGCCAAATTCGACGAGACAGTTGAAGCTCATGTTAAACTGGGGGTAGATCCTCGCCACGCGGACCAGCAGGTAAGAGGCACCGTAAGTCTACCGCATGGGACTGGAAAAACTCTCAAAGTGCTAGTATTTGCAAAGGGCGAGAAGGTAAAGGAAGCCGAACAAGCCGGGGCTGATTATGTAGGAGCCGAGGACCTGGCAGAAAAGATCCAGGCAGGCTGGTTTGATTTTGATGTAGCCGTTGCTACCCCGGATATGATGTCAGTAGTGGGCAGGCTAGGCAAGATATTGGGCCCCAGGGGTTTGATGCCTAATCCCAAAGCGGGCACCGTGACCTTTGATATCGAACGCACTATTAAGGAACTCAAAGCCGGTCGTATTGAATTTCGTGTCGACAAAACATCTATTGTTCATGTACCAATCGGCAGGATTTCTTTCGATGAAGCGAAACTCCAGGACAATTTGAACGCCTTTGCCGAGGCTCTTATTAAAGCCAAACCAGCTGCTGCCAAAGGGCAGTATATGCGTTCAGTAAATATTTGTTCAACAATGGGGCCCGGCATTAAAATCAATCCCTTGATATTGATTGCAGCCAACAAATAAACAGGCTATTAAAAATTGAATACAAAAACTGTAGATAGCCGGTGGCGTAAGCCTTAAATAGTTTGCCCGCTGAGGTTTTTTGGGATAGAATCATCTTTTTGAGATGCATGAGTCTGGAGACCTCTGTGTGCAGCGCAGAGGTCTTTTAATTTGGCTCCGGCAGATTGAATCGTTCACCCGATTTGGCTGGCAATTTACCCTGGGGGTTAGGCCACATACGTTTACAAAAAGCCTATGATTTGAATTAAACAAGGAGGTGAGACATGAATGGCAAAGATTGAAGAGAAGAAACAAGTAGTTGAAGACATCAAACAGAAGCTGGATGCGGCAACACTGGTTATTTGCACGGATTACCGGGGGCTTAATGTTGAGCAGGTAACCCAGTTGAGAAACAACCTTCGAGTACCGGGGGTCGAGTACCGAGTGCTAAAGAACACCATGTTTCGTTTTGCTTTGCAGCAATGTGGTTATGAAGATATCGCTGCCCAGATAACCGGGCCTAATGCAGTAATATTCAGTAATGAGGATCCGGTAGGGCCAGCCAAGACAATAACCGAATTTGCCCGCACCAATAAACAGTTGGAAATAAAGATAGCAATACTAGAAGGCAAGTATCTGTCCGCCGATGCGGTCAAAGACTTGGCCAACCTGCCTTCTCGTGAGATGCTGTTGGCTCAGGTGGTGGGAACCATGCAGGCGCCTATTTCATCCTTTGTAAGAGTTCTGAATGCCAACCTTACTGGTCTGGTACGGGCGCTAGATGGTATCCGGGAGCAAAAACAAGCTGGCTAGCGAAAAGCCTTGACCGGAAAGAATCACATTTACCGCAACCATTAATTATGAAAGAAAAAATAGGGAGGTTATTTATTAATGAGTAAAGTACAGGAAGTAATCGAAATAGTCAAAGGGCTTACCGTATTGGAGCTGTCCGAATTAGTGAAAGAATTGGAAGATACTTTTGGCGTTAGCGCTGCTGCTCCGGTAGCCGTAGCCGCGGCTGCGCCGGCAGCTGCTGCCGCACCGGCCGAAGAACAGACCGAATTTGACGTAATCTTAATGGCCGCAGGTGATAAAAAGATCAATGTTATCAAGGTGGTTAGAGAGCTAACTGATTTGGGACTTAAGGAAGCTAAGGCTTTAGTCGATGAAGCTCCCAAGCCTGTAAAAGAAAAGATTTCCAAGGATGAAGCCAACGCCATCAAGGCCAAGTTGGAAGAAGCTGGAGCCAGTGTCGAGGTAAAATAGTATATAACGGAGAGGAGTGCAGGGAGCACTCCTCTTTTTTTATGGATAAATGGGCTCTTTTAATATAATATGGGGTATAAAATGGGATAGAAAGGAGACAATCACATTGAGGAAGCACTTATTATACTTCACCTGCCTGATTTTGGTTCTTTTCTGGGTAATGCCCTGTCAGGCAGCCAGTCCAGTTAAGTGGCAGTTACAATGGATGGAAACTGGAGAATTGGTGGAAGAGGTGAGGATTCCGATAGAGATCACTGACGCCCCAACTGACCAAGCATGGCAACGTACCCAGGTCGGCAATGAGTGGATTTACCAACGTGATATTAACGGCTGGTCAGATTATCAATCCTATAATGATGGACTTCCTATTTTGGTCTCCGAAAACAAGAACATCCTGTATAGTCTGACCGAGATAACCAGCGATACACAATCATCGCCCGGTTGGTTTGAGCAGGTTGCCGGGTCCCGTGAGCTGCAATTGATTATTGAAGTCCCCGGTTTGATTTTGACTAGCACCGCCGACCAGCGTAACGACCTGTTATCAAGCTGGTCCTTTGCACGTGGTTCTGACTTAGCTGGGGAAGGGATTCTTCTAAAGGTTGTGCGGGTTGATGGTTTGGTCATGGGGATCGGAATAGTAGCCATTGGAATGATTCTCGCGGTGGTAATATTCTATAGACGCCTTAGGAGGGCGGAACAGATTATAGCTGAAACTTACGCGATACCGCCAAAGGATAGCCATCCCAACCATGAGGATACAAAATAGAGTCCGGCAGATACCCAACGATGCAAACAAAAATGACATGTTAGCTTGACTACGTAAAGTAGCTGTGATAACATTACTAATTGCCATCAAAATATTATTCTGGGAAAGAATGCTGTTGACTGATATATATAGGATTCTCATTAAAAGCGAGGTTTTAGGTTAGCCCCGCTTTTAACACGTTGGCTGATGCTAATTATGTAAAGGGGTGGTTTGATGGCTCATATCGAACGATATGGGAGTACCGAGAGGCTCACTTATTCTCAGATTAAAGAGGTAATTGAGCTGCCCAACCTGATCCAAATCCAACTGAGCTCTTACGAATGGTTCCTGAATGAGGGGTTACGTACGGCTCTCCAAGAAGTTTTCCCGATCTCTGATTTCAGTGGCAACCTTGAACTTGATTTTGTCGACTATAGCCGCGGGGAACCCAAATATTCGGTACAGGAATGTAAGGAGCGGGACGTCAGTTACCAAGCACCCTTGAAGTTGAAGGTGCGACTGACTGACAAAGAGAATGGCGAGATTAAAGAATCTGAAGTCTATATGGGTGATCTGCCCCTAATGACTGAAAATGGCACATTCATTATTAATGGTGCCGAGAGGGTGGTTGTCAGCCAGTTGGTCAAATCACCCGGAGTCTATTTTAACGAAAAGCTGGACTTGGCGGGGCATTCACTTTTTGGGGCTACCATAATTCCCAACCGCGGGGCTTGGTTCGAGTTGGAAATGGATAGTGCCGGGGTCATATACACCCGTATCGATAAGACCAGGAAAATACCAGTTACAGTTTTGTTGCGTTGTCTGGGTTTCGAATCAAATGAAGCTATTTTAGAGCTTTACCATGATCATGATGCAATTAAGCGAACCCTTGAGAAAGATACCACGACGAACAAAAAAGAGGCCCTGATTGAATTTTACCGCCGCCTGCGTCCGGGAGAGATGGCCACTGAGGATGCTGCCCAGCAATTGCTGAAGAACCTATTTTTCGACCCTCGTCGTTATGATATGGCTTCGGTGGGGAGGTATAAGGTCAATAAAAAACTGGGGCTGTCTTTTCCTGAAGAAGTCCGTTACCTGACTATCGAAGATATGACCGCTACAATTGGTTACATTCTGAAATTGATCGACGGTGAAGGCAAAACCGATGTCATCGATCATCTCGGCAACCGCCGCCTGCGTTCGATAGGCGAGCTTTTGCAAAACCAGTTTCGCACTGGCTTGGTGCGCATGGAGCGAGTGGTTCGGGAACGCATGAGTATCCATGATGTGGAAACCCTGACCCCGCAGGTACTGATTAATATAAGGCCGATAACCGCTGCGGTCAAAGAGTTTTTTGGCAGCTCCCAGTTGTCACAATTCATGGACCAGACCAATCCCTTGGCCGAACTTACCCATAAAAGGCGCTTAAGCGCACTGGGACCTGGTGGACTGACCCGCGAAAGAGCTGGCTTTCAGGTCCGCGATGTGCATCATTCCCATTACGGCAGGGTTTGCCCGATAGAAACGCCAGAAGGCCCTAATATCGGATTGATTGGCTCGCTGGCCACATTCGGTCGAGTCAACGATTTCGGTTTTATTGAGACTCCCTATCGCAAGGTGGATAAGAAAGCGGGACGGGTTACCAATGAAATAGTATATCTGACCGCCGACGAGGAAGATGAGTATTATGTGGCTCAAGCCAATGCTCCCCTTGATGAAAATGGCTATTTCAAGGAAGATCGGGCAGAAGTGCGTTACTTTGAAGAGATTTTGGAATTGCCGGTTAACCAAATTGACTATATGGACGTTTCGCCCAAACAAGTGTTTAGTGTGGCTACATCGTTGATACCGTTTCTTGAAAACGACGATGCCAACCGGGCCTTGATGGGTGCCAACATGCAGAGGCAAGCCGTTCCAGTGATCAAGACCGAGGCACCTATTGTTGGGACCGGACTAGAATACAAGGCGGCCAAGGATTCCGGAGCGGTAGTCATCGCCCGTAAAGCTGGCACCGTAAAAAAGGTAAGCGCCTCGCGTATCGTTCTGGAGACTGACGATGGAGAGACTATTACCTATCCTCTGCTTAAGTTCATGCGCTCCAACCAGGGCACCTGTTATAATCAGCGGCCTATAGTCAAGGTTGGGCAGCACATCGAAGCGGACACGATAATCGCTGACGGGCCCAGCACCGATAACGGCGAACTGGCCTTGGGCCGAAATGTATTGGTTGCTTTCATGCCTTGGGAAGGTTATAACTACGAAGACGCAATCCTGATATCCGAAAAAATTGTTAAAGAAGATGTGTTTACTTCTATTCATATAGAGGAGTATGAATGCGAAGCCCGGGACACCAAATTAGGACCGGAAGAGATCACCCGTGATATACCCAACGTTTCGGAAGAGATGCTTAAGAATCTCGATGATCAAGGGGTCATACGGGTTGGGGCTGAAGTAAGACCGGATGACATCCTGGTCGGTAAGGTGACTCCCAAAGGAGAAACGGAATTGACCCCGGAAGAGCGCTTGCTTAGGGCTATATTTGGAGAGAAGGCCAGAGAGGTACGCGATTCTTCCCTTCGGGTTCCTCACGGGGAGGCCGGCAAGATTGTAGCCGTTAAGCGTTTTTCACGCGAAAACGGTGATGAACTGCCTCCCGGCGTGAATCGTTTGGTCCGTGTTTATA
>JAKJCH010000091.1 GCA_022706565.1 Bacillota bacterium
ATATGATTACCCAGGATAAAATCGATGATCTGATTAGGGTCAATGAGGCTCTGCATGAAAAGAAGATCGCCTATATTGCCGATACTATCTCCGACAATCCCAGCATTCGGGTGGTGCTGATAGCTGGTCCTTCTTCCTCGGGCAAGACTACCTTTGCCCAGCGCCTTTTAATCCAGCTTCGGGTTATCGGCCACCATCCAGTATCCATCTCCATGGACAACTATTTTGTGGACCGGGCCAATACTCCCATTGACGAAGAGGGCAATTATGACTACGATTCCCTGGCGGCAGTGGATATCGACCTTTTTAACGAGCAGCTGACCCGATTGATTGAAGGGGAAGATGTGGAGATGCCCATATATAACTTCAAGACTGGACGCCGGGAGGAGACCGGCACCACTATCAGGGTCCCAACCAACGAACCGATCATAGTCGAAGGCATCCATGCCTTGAATGACCAGTTGACCTGGAGTGTACCAGTCAAGAACAAATTCAAGATCTACATTAGCGCTCTAACCCAGCTTAATGTGGATTACAGCAACCGCATCCCCACCACCGATTCCAGATTAATTCGCAGGATCGTACGCGACCACCGGACCCGCGGCAATCCCGCTATCAAGACCATCAAGCAATGGCCTTCGGTGCGGCGGGCAGAAGAAAAGAATATCTTTGCCTTCCAGGAGAATGCCAATGTAATGTTCAATTCCTCGCTGGTTTATGAGATGGCCGCATTGAAGCTGTTTGCAGAGCCATTGCTGGAGGCCATTGACAACGATGTCCCCGAGCATATTGAATCGAGCCGGTTGCTGCGCTTCCTCAGTTACTTTCGGGCTATCCCGACCACCAACATTCCCCCCAATTCGATTCTGCGGGAGTTCGTGGGCGGCAGTTGGTTTGACATTTAGGCCCGGGGCGGAGGAGGGGAAAGAATATCAGCTCTTGGGGTATCCAGGCGCCGCAAGGCTTTCGGTTGCAGGAACCACATCAATTCAGCCTGCAGGGGCGCAATTGATTTCAGGCGGAAGCCAGCCGCCGAACCTTTCTTAAAAGGCAGGGGCAGTCCGGTCAAACACTTGCTCCAATCGCTTAAATAGGGCTGATGTCCGACTACAATCAAATACTCGCTTTGTTTGACTCCCGCCAACCGACGGGAGAATGCTTTCCAGTCTCCGTCACGGATAAATTCATATTTCTGCATTTCGCTCGTTCCAACTAAATCGGTGATTAAGGCCGCAGTCTGGACCGCTCTTTGTAAAGGACTGGTCCAGACGAGGGTATTATGCCAGGAGTGCATTAGGCTGGATAGTGTGGGCAGGGATTGCCGGAACTCCTTGACCCCCTCTTCGGTCAAGCCTCTTTGGGCATCATCAACCATTTTGTTCCGGTCTTCTGCTTTGCCGTGCCTAACCAGTATCAATTCCTTGATCAACCAATTCAACTCCTTCGGACATTAAAAGGTGCTTACTTATTTGTTGGGCCAGATTGAGCCAGGCGGCAAAAATGCAGCTGGCTATTGAATAATTTCTTGCCCCGTTTGTCGATACGGTAATACCGACTATCGTTCTTTAAGATACGTGCTTTGACCGTATCCCTCAAATAAGCGTCCAGGATTTCTTTGATCCTGGTCTTATTATCTTCATCCTCTACTGGAAACATGATTTCTATGCGCCGATCCAGGTTACGGGTCATCAAATCGGCGCTGGACAGGAATACTCGATTATCTCCATCATTATGGAAGAAGTAGATCCGGCTGTGTTCCAGGAACCTGCCTACCACACTTCTTACCTGGATGTTTTCGCTGCAGCCGGGAACATTTGGCTTCAGGCTGCAAATCCCACGTACGATCAAGTCTATCCTCACTCCGGCCTGGGAGGCCATAAAAAGTTCCTTGATGACCGGTTTATCCAGCAGTGAGTTGACTTTGGCGATGATATGAGCGGGCCGGCCGTTCCGGGCATGTTCGATTTCCTGGCGGATAAGGCTGGACAACCGCTGCCGCAAGGTCATGGGGGCAACTTCCAGTTCATAAAGGTTACCCAGGTTGGAGTAGCCGGATAGCATATTGAAAATCGTGGAGGCGTCGGCAGCCATACGGGCATTGGCGGTAAACAGGCCCAAATCTTCATAGGTCCGGGCGGTTACGTCGTTGTAATTACCGGTGCCCAAGTGAAGATATCGTTTTATTCCGTCTTCCTCTTGCCTTACGATCAGAAGCATCTTGGCATGCACCTTTAAACCGGGTAAACCGTATATGACGTGACAGCCGGCTTTCTCAAGCCGTTTGGCCCAAGTTATGTTTTTTTCTTCATCAAACCGGGCTTTTAGTTCTACCAGTACGGTAACCTGTTTGCCGTTTTCGGCCGCCCGCTCCAGGGCGGCTACGATAGGTGAGTTGCCGCTCACCCGATATAATATCTGTTTGATAGCCAGCACGTCAGGATCCTCAGCCGCCGTTTGCACCAGGTGTACAATCGGCTGGAATGACTCGTAAGGGTGGTGGACGAGGATATCCTGTCTGGCAATTACACCGAAAATGTCCTGTCCGTTGTCAAAAGCAGCCGGTATCTGGGGCCGGAAAGGCGGGAACCGCAGATGATCGTACTCCGGCTCGGTTGCTATTTTCATTAAGAAACTCAAGTCCAGGGGACCGTTTATTTCATACAGGCCGCCCTCCGGCAATTCCAGTTCCTCTATCAATCGCTGTACCAACCGGGAATCCAATCCTTTTTCGTATTCCAGGCGGATGACCTCGCCCCATTTGCGCTGTTTGACCGATTGTTCCAGCGCTTCCAGCAAATCCTCGGCGCCTTCTTCGTCCAGGCTGAGGTCGGCATTACGGGTGATGCGGAAGCAGCCCGTGGCCAGAATCCGGTGGCCATTAAAAAGGCAGGGCAGATTGCTCTTGATGATCTCTTCCAGGAAGACCAACGAGGTTTTGTAAACCTTGGATGGGACGCTCACCATCCGATCCAATACCGAAGGGACCTGGACCGTAGCGAACACCGGCTCCCCGTCACCATTGGGATTTTCCAGCAGCACCGCTATGTTGAGACTGCGGTTTAATAACAGGGGAAAAGGCCGGCTGCTGTCGACTACCATTGGCGTCAGCACCGGGAAGACGTTGCGCAGATAATAGTTATCGAGAAATGCCTTCTGAGCATCGTCCAATTTCTTCCCCCGGCTTAGGTTGATTTGTTGTTTTTTAAGCCCTGGTCTTAAGGAGCGGCTATAGCAACTGTAGAGATCGGCGATCATCAAGTGCACCATCTTGGAAACCCGGTCCCATACTTGTTGGGGAGTCAGACCCGCCTCATCAGGGTCGGTCAATCCGGCTTGCAACTGGTCCCAAACCGCAGCTACCCGGACCATAAAAAACTCATCCAGGTTGGTACTCACAATGGAAGCGAATTTGGCTCGCTCCAGCAACGGATTATCGGTGTCCTGAGCCTCCTCCAGAACCCGCAGGTTGAAAGCCAGGGAACTCAATTCCCGATTTATGTAGTTTTCCGGTGCATCCAGATTGTATCCCTGCATTGCTATCCTCCTTTGTGTTTTAATACTGGCTTCAGCCCATAGACTTCTTCGAAGAAATCTACGTGAGCGGAGAAGCTCCAAGTTTCCAGAAGGAAATCGCCTTTGGATTTGACCTTGAAGACAATCTCGGTGGGCGTGATCTCCAGATCTATCTGTTGAATCGATATTTTATCGGATATATTCAGAGCATTGGCTATTTTGAGGATGGCGGCCAATTTGCTGACCATTATCTGGTCCTCCCGGTTCAAGGATGTATAATTATCATGCCATTTGGCCGGCACTACCTGGCTGTGATACTTGGCTATGTTGGCTACGATGGCCAACTCACGGTTGGCAAAACCGAGAATCTGCTGGGCACGAATGACACTGCCGGAATGCCGTTCATGTCCGTCAGCATTGATATATTTGCCAACGTCATGAAGGATGCAGGCGACCTGCAGGTATAGCCGCTCTCGCTCACCTAAGTTATGGATTGCCATCATCTGATCGAAGGTGCTTAAAGCCAATTCCTCCACCCTTTGGGAGTGCTTTTCGTCGGTGCCGTATTTTCTCCCCAAACGCCGGACTGAATTGACTATATCGTTTATATACTCATGTTTACGGATGGTATTAAACCGTTCATCAGCCATGTTGGCGAGTAGACCATGGCGCAGGGAAACCCTCGGGGCCTGTATCCCCGCGGCTCGGGTAGCATTGAGGAAACGCCGGAATATTATGGATGAGGGGAGCAGGATTTCAGCTTCATTACGGTGCATGTTATAGAGACTGGCAATTTTTTCGGGAGTAATATTTTTAATGAGTGTATGTACCTTCTCCATTGCCGCCCGTTCCAGGAAATGAGGGTCGGCGGTGAACTGGTTAAGGTGACCCAGTCGCAGGATAGAGGTCAATTCGCCGCCCAGGCCGATCACGTATTGGAAGTCGGTGCCATGACGGATGGAGTCCAGCCAGTAGATCTTGCTCTCCAAAAACTCTTCGAGGATGGTGGGAAACTCCAAGGTCACCCGTTCCAGATCTGCCAGCAACTCGCGCAGACGCAGCGACCCTATCTTGACATACTCCGTAAATTGGAGACTGCCATCTTTGTAGGCAAAGATTTCCGTTCCTCCCATGCCCAAGCTTATCACCAGCAGTCCATCCTGGGACATGGTATGCAAGTCGCAGATGCTGTCCCGCATGGACTTGAATTCGTAGAATCGTTCCTGCAGGTTGTTGATCACTTCCACCTTCAATCCGGTGCACCGGCTGATCTGATCCAGGACGTATTCCCGGTTCTGAGCCTCGCGGATCCCCGTAGTAGCTACGGCCTGATAGTGTTTGACCCGGTAGTCTTTCATCAATTGGGCGAAAGATTTCAAGGTTTTACATAATTCCTGGGTTGATGATAATTCGATCTTGCCATTGGAAAACGTATCACGCCCGATTTGGGTTGGTTTCCAGACATCCTCGAGGGGCGCTATTATTCCCTGGGGACCTATCTCTGCTATCATCATGCTTACGAAATTGGTTCCCACATCAATGGCTGCGGCCGTTTTCCGCTCATAGTTCTTCATCCTGCGACCTCTTTCCTCAGGGATGGTATGTGTTAATTATAACAGTTCCAGCGGGGACCGAGTGCGGCCAATCCGCCAACCTATTCTCGAGAGGGCTATAAAGAATAATACGTTGCAGTTCCCAGGGCTGATATATAATGAAGGCAGGATTGCAGCGAAATTGAGGCAGGGAGAAGAAATGCCATGAAAAAGGTGGTCATTATTGACATAGGGTCCAACTCGGTTCGATTGATCCTGATTCGTCTTGGGGAAAAGGGCAACTTTAAATTGATTCATGATCTGAAGGAATCGGTAGGCCTGGAGCAGGGCTTGGAAATGGACAATACTATCAAGCCTGACCGCATGGACAAAGCCCTGCGGGCGTTGGCCATGTTTCGCAGACATTGTGATGCCGTCCAACCGGATGAGGTGATAGTGGCAGCCACCGAGGCAGTGCGGCGTGCCGCCAACCAGGAACTGTTCACACAGCGGGTCAAAGAGGAGACTGGATTTGAAGTGCGGGTACTGTCTGGACGCGAAGAAGCCTACTATGGATATGTAGGCGTTGTCAACAGCATGGATGTTGCCGATGCCCTGCTGATGGACCTGGGTGGGGGCAGTACCGAACTGACCTGGATGGTGGGCGGAAAGATAAAGGAATCGGTCAGCCTGCCCCTGGGGGCTCTGAATGTAACCCAGCAATTCGGTCTGGCCGACAATATCAAGGATGAGCAGATGCGCCGAGCCCAGGAGGGAATATTGAAGGTGTTGCACGAGGTCCCATGGCTGCCCGGTTTACGGTCGGTAAGACTTATCGGTATAGGCGGTACCTTCCGCAACCTCTGCAAGATTGACCGTCGCCGCAAGTCGTACCCCTTGGAGCGGATCCATAATTACCTCATGAGCGACCAGGACATCATGGACATTCACCGGGACGTATCCAGTCGCAATCTCAAACAGCGCCGGGCAATAAAGGGGCTTTCCAGTGAGCGGATGGACAATATAGTCGGGGCCACCACGGTTATCGTCCAATTACTGAAATATACTGCCATCACCCAAGTGGAAATCAGCGGTCATGGACTCCGGGAAGGCCTGGTATATGATTACATAGCCCGCACCCTCAACCTGCCCGGTGATGTATTGGAGAGATCCCTGCTCAAGAATCTAAACAACTATAATCTGGATGTGACCCATGCCCGGACCATTTACCGGATATCATCCTCTTTGTACCGGCAACTAAAGGATTTGGCCAGGATCAGCGGTGATTATGACAAGGTACTGAAGGCGGCAGCTATGATGCACGATGTCGGCACAGCCCTGAATTTTTACCAGCAGAACGAACATCTTTTTTATATGCTGGTTAACTCGGAACTGCATGGATTGTCGCACCGTGAACTGGTTATGAGTGCTTATGCGTCCAGCAACCAGTTCAGCAGCAAGAGACAGTATGCTGGAGTACGCTTCCGCGTTTTCTTGACCGACAAAGACGAGCACGCCTTGAAGTGCATAGGGTTGTTGATAAGAATCGCCCGCAGTCTGGATCGCTCCATGAGCGGAATGATTCAGGATGTGATCTGCCAGATCGAGCGGGATAAGGTGATCGTCAAGACTATTGCCGCAGGCAACATCGAATTGGAGATCTTGGACGCCTTGCGCTATTGTGAAGATTTTAGAAAATACTTTCGCAAGTCCCTATTCATTATGTAGATATTGGCGGTTTCTGTCCACACGCCAGCCAATCGATCGCCGTACGCCAGGTGGCAGGCAGGCGGTTTGGATAAAACGGGACGGAGTCTATTATACTGACTATTGCACGTGAGGGGGATTGACACCGGCAACAGGTCTGATATTATGAAGCTGACTGAACAACTGTTCAGTCATAGTTGGCAAACTTGTGAGAAAAATATCAATCGGCCAGGGAGGCGTTTTTTAATGGAGTTGACAGGATATGCAGGAAATATTTTAGAAATTGATTTGAGCACCAGTTCTCACCGGTTGATTAAACTGTCCC
>JAKJCH010000092.1 GCA_022706565.1 Bacillota bacterium
TGATGCAGTTACTTCAACATCTTAATCTGCCTGCCGAAACCGATAAGATCCTGCACGGGGAAAAAAACGGTACCAAAATGCTGGAATACAATCTGGTGCTTGCCAAGCTTCAATACTATTTTTTGTTACAGTCTGATCAGACAGTAAATAACATCAATGTATTAATAACAGTGGTAGACCAGGGCGATAACAGTCTGTCATGGTTTGAATCCAAACTGCGCCAGCTGTACGATTTCAATGTCTATTATCAATATAAAGGTATAATTGACGCCCGACCCGACTCAGCCGGGCGGGAAGAACTTATGAGTATATTCTTCACCAATATGCAGGCAACTACTAAAAGCAATTATAGGGAAGGGTCGATGTCAAGCAGAACTGGATACAGCCAAGCCCTGCCAGGGAAGGCCGTGAATGTCGCCGGGGAATATATAAACCTTCAGGTAGTAATGCGGCTCAATACCGAGGATAAAACAGAGTTATATTTGGGGGTTCCTCTATTATTGTCTGATTATTAGCAACACTAGTTAGGAGGTGATGGTTGTAATTTGAGAATGTTGATTAGAGGAAAGGCAACCCTAAACGGTCAGATCGAGGTGAGTTCATCCAAAAATGCGATTTTACCAATTTTAGCCGCATCCATATTAACCGACAGTGAAATTGAATTGGCTAAAGTCCCCAAAATAAATGATGTGACAATAATTGGTACCTTGTTGGAACAGCTAGGTAAACAAATATCCAAGCAGGATAAAAAAATGGTATTGAGTGGCAAGGTAATCTCTCATCATCCCCCTTATGATTTGGTCCGACAGATTAGAGCCTCCGTACTGGTAATGGGACCCCTGCTGGCACGGTTGGGTAAGGTACGGGTGGCTTTGCCAGGAGGTTGTGCAATTGGCTCCAGACCTATCGATTTACATCTGAAAGGCTTCCATGCCCTGGGTGCGGAAATCAATCTACGTTCTGGTGACTTGATTGCCAAGGCCACAAATGGATTGCGGGGAGCGCATGTTTATCTTGATTATCCTAGTGTAGGCGCAACGGAAAACGTCATGATGGCAGCAGCGATGGCGGATGGATTGAGTTACATCGAAAATGCCGCCTTAGAGCCGGAAATTGTAGATCTGGCCAATTTTATTAATCGCATGGGCGGGAAAATCTCTGGAGCGGGAACCAATGTGATAAAAGTAGAAGGTGTAAAAGAGTTCAAAGGAGTAAAGTATGTACCGATTCCCGATCGAATTGAGGCCGGAACTTATATGGTAGCTGTAGCAGCCACCAAAGGGGAGGCAAGGATAAACAACGTTATTCCCGAACATTTAAAAGCGGTGACGGCAAAATTGATCGAGAGCGGCGCAGAAGTTATTGAGAACAGGAATCATGTCGAAGTAAGAAGAGTGTCAAAAATCAAGCCTGTCTATATAAAAACGCTTCCTTATCCTGGTTTTCCAACCGATATGCAGGCCCAATTCATGGCCTATCTGAGCCGTGCTCAAGGTAGCAGTATAATAAGCGAATCCGTATTCGAAAACCGGTTCATGCATGTTCAGGAATTATGCCGTATGGGTGCAGATATAAAATCTGAAGGTAAAATCGCCATAATAAAAGGGGCCAAGAAATTAACCGGTGCCCAGGTCAAGGCATCCGACCTCAGGGCAGGAGCGGCATTGGTGATTGCAGCGTTGATGGCTCAAGGCAACACCATATTATTGGAGAGTCAACATGTGGATCGTGGCTACGAAGATATTGCCGCCAAGTTGAACGCAATGGGCGCACAAATCGATAGCGAACCATAATCTAGAAGCCAAGAACGATAGGTTAGAAATAAGGAACATGGCATTAGTGTCATGTTCTTTTAATATTATTGGGTATGAGACGAAAAAACAGGAAGATCGGTGCCATATTAGCGGTAATCATTCTAGGAGGGTTGATCGGTTTCTATATTCATGAGCGACCTTCTAAAACCAGCCAGCCGATGGTCCAATTGTACCTACATCAACAGGATAAGGTTATAGCTATGGAACTTGAAGAATATATTGTGGGTACGGTCGCGGCTGAAATGCCGGCTGCATTTAAGATGGAAGCCCTAAAGGCACAAGCGGTTTGTGCGCGCACTTATGCCATAAAAAAGATCATGAACCGTACGCCATATCCCGATGGGGCTGACTTGTCTGACGATATAGCTGTGTGTCAGGCTTTCGTATCGCCTTCAGATTATGCGCCAGCTAATCCAGATAGAGCCGAGCTGCTAGACAAGATTAGGGAGGCTGTAGAATCGACTCGAGGTGAGATACTTTTATATGATTCACAACCGATCGATGCATTGTACTGTTCTACTTGCGGAGGGCGTACCGAGTCTGCCAGCGCTGTGTGGGGCGGTCGGATTGATTATTTGCAGCCGGTTAAATGCGACGACTGTTTCCAATCGCAGCATTACAAAGAGGAGATAGAGATTGCCAATAGTGTCATACTTGGATTAGTTGGGAGTAATGATACCCAGCCTAAAATTAAAGTATTATCTCGAACCCCCGGGGGGCGTGCCCAGGAGATCGACATAAATGGGAAAGTGATCGAGGCTACTACTCTGAGACAAAGACTAGGATTGTCCTCGACCTGGATAGAATTCAATACATTGGCCAAGACAACTAAGATCACCAGCCGCGGGTATGGGCATGGGGTAGGGTTGTGCCAGTATGGTGCCAACGGCATGGCTGAGAGGGGAAAAAACTATCGGCAGATACTTCAAAAATACTATCCAGGGGTTACTTTTTATAATTTAGGTTACTAAGGGATAGATTACCCTCCTCCTGATATAAATTTGAACCAGTTATCCATCATTACTCTATATACTTGTCTATCTTTAATTACACCAAGGCCATACTTTGATGCATATCTTTAAGCGAAATACCAACAAAATTATTACTCTCCCTAAAAATAGCCAAGAAGGCCGAGCAACATCGGATCTGGGTAAGCTCCCCTGATTTCTGTTGATTTAGGAGGCAACTCCTGCTGACTGACACAAATTAAACAACTATTAAACAACTGAGTAGTTGTAATCTCCTCCTATTAGGTCTTGTTTTAAAACCTCCCGAATATAAATTTACAAACCATTGGGGAGGGAATTGAATGCAAAATTATATAAGGAAGAGAGCGGTGAAGATAGCCAGATATATACTCCAAACTTCAGATACAGTAAGGGGAACAGCTGAGGTCTTCGGCATATCTAAGAGCACGGTGCACAAAGATGTATCAGAAAGATTGCCCCGTATTAGCAAAGAACTGGCGGACGAGGTGAGGAATGTACTGGACCGCAACAAAGCCGAGCGGCATCTCAGAGGCGGCGAAGCAACCCGGAAAAAATATGCCCACAACCATGAGAGTCAGGTTTCTTTGAAACCTATTATGGCTGCGACGCCCCGGGAGACCTCCTGATCCTTTCGTAATTTTGCAATATTCCTCCTGCACCATGTCCTGCGCAAGAAGCCGAGATTCCTGGTCTGGCAATGTTATCAAAATGATTAGCCACTATGACGAATAAAAGGTAAAATAAGAACAATTAGCTATAATATGAATTATTTTGCCAGGAGGATCGGATAAGTGTTTTTCGTTGAGGATATAGGGATTGATCTAGGTACCGCTAGTGTTTTGGTATTTAAGAAGGGACAGGGCATTGTCCTGCACGAACCGTCAGTGGTAGCTTTGGACAAGAATAGCAACAAAGCCATAGCCATAGGGGAGGAAGCCAGACAGATGCTGGGTAGAACTCCTGGTCATATCGTGGCGATCAGACCACTGCGTGAGGGTGTAGTGGCCGATTATGATACAACAGAAAAAATGCTGACATATTTTATTAGAAAGGTAATGGGCAGGAGATGGTTTTTTAAACCCCGGGTCATTGTATGTATTCCGACCGGGGCCACGGACGTGGAGGAACGAGCGGTGAGACAAGCCACTCTGGCATCGGGGGCCAAACAGGCCTTTATAATTGAGGAACCACTGGCCGCCGCGTTGGGAGCAGGACTCAACATTGCTGAGGCCAGCGGCAACATGGTGGTGGATATCGGTGGAGGGACATCGGACATAGCTGTTCTCTCCTTAGGGGGAATAGTATGCAACACTTCGCTGCGGGTGGGAGGAGACAAATTTGATGAAGCAATAGTCAGGTTTGTTCGCCGTGAATATAGCCTAATGATCGGAGAGAGAACCGCTGAGGATATCAAGATGAATATAGGGTCAGCTTGGATAACAGAGGAAAACCGTTATGATAGTATGGAGGTAAGGGGGCGTGATCTGGTATCGGGTCTGCCCAAGACTATAAACATAACCACCGAGGAGAGTTGGCAGGCGTTGGAAGAACCTGTTTTTGCGGTTATTGATGCAGTCAAAAAGGTATTGGAGATTACGCCACCGGAATTGGCCGCTGATATCGTTCATACTGGCATAGTTATGACGGGCGGAGGCTCGTTGCTGGACGGCCTAGGTCGGCTGTTGTCAATGGAAACCAGATTACCGGTACACCTGGCTGAAGACCCCATATCTTGTGTTGCGATCGGGACCGGCAAAGCCCTGAATGAGATGAATATGCTAGCTTCGCACCAGCGCAAGAGCGCCAGAAGGGTGCTCTAATACAAGAGGACCCGCCTGGGGCGGGTTTTTTTATGAAGATCGTGGATGAGGTTAAAATAAAAAACCAAGGATACCAGAACGAGTTAAGGGAAAAGAGGATTGCTTTGAACCAGGTTAAGGCAGTTATACTTGGATGCCGGGTAGATATATTAGATACTACGCAATGCCTTGATAAAATAGCGGAACTTATTTCTGCTCGAACTACGGCCCATGTAATAACATTGAATGCGGAGATAGTATATCAGGCTCAGAACAATCCGGTATTGATGGATATAATCAATCAAGCTGCATTGGTGACTCCGGATGGGATTGGGATCGTATGGGGGGGCCGGCAGCTGGGCTATGCTATCCCGGAGAGGGTGTCGGGTATAGATTTGCTGTGGGGCATCTGCCAGACAGCCCCGGCTAAAGAATGGAAAATCTATTTGTTGGGGTCATCGCCAGGGGTTGCTGATGAAGCCGCAGGGAGACTAAAGGCACAGTTCCCGGGGTTGAGTATCTGTGGAAGTCATCACGGGTATTTCCAGGCCGAAGATGAACCTTCAATAATTGCCGATATTAACCGCAGCCAGGCTGATATCCTAGTGGTATCCTTGGGTGCTCCCAAGCAGGAAATATGGATTAGTAAACATAAAAAAGATCTTGCTGCGCCGGTTTGTATCGGAGTCGGTGGGAGTTTGGATGTTATCGCCGGTCACAAAAAACGTGCACCTGACTGGATGATAAAAACGAACCTGGAGTGGCTTTACCGGTTGCTGGCTGAACCGAGCCGATGGCGTCGCCAGTTGGCATTACCCAAATTTGTACTGCTAATATTCAAGAGCAAATTTAATCGGATATTCAAGCATAATTGATAACCCGGTATAGACTAAGATATTAATAATTCACCGCAGCAACTAACTCCTGCACCTGCCTTAGGCAGGTGTTTATATTTATGGTGATAATGATTATTAGGAACCCCGGTCAGTGTCATAATAGAAACAAGCAAAGTAATTGCATCTGAAACCATGCTGATATATTATAAAGGTCAATAATAGTCAAACAGGGTGACGCTGTGAAGAAAAACATATCCGAGTCTATAGCCCAATATATCAGAACGTTGATAGGCCGCAGTGCCGGACAGACTATCCAGATTCAGCGCGCGGAGTTGGCTCGGACGTTCAATTGTGCGCCTTCACAAGTCAATTATGTGATCCGCACCCGTTTTAGAGAAGCAGATGGCTATACAATCGAAAGCCGGCGCGGCGGCCAAGGTTTTATTCGTATAACCCGTTTTCATCCTGCCGAGATAGGTTTTTCTTATGGGGAGCTACGCAATTACATTGATAGAATGGAGCGGGATGGCATTCTGACCTCCAGGGAGTCGGAGATGTTGAGATACATCTCCCGATGGGGAATCATGGAACTGCCCCCCCAGCAGATTGCGAATTTCCTCCACAGTATCACCAAGGCTTTCGAACAGATTCTGGATTGAAGCGCGTTCCCATCTGATTAAAACAGGAGGCATTAATATGTTATGTGAAGAATGCAAAGAAAGGACGGCTACGGTACACGTAACCCAGGTCTTCAACGGTGAAAAGATCGAGAGCCATTTATGTGAGCAATGCGCCTACCACAAGAGCAGTCTCCTGTTCGATGTCAATAACCAGTTTTCCATACCTAATTTTCTAGGCGGCATGTTCAGTTCTATATATAAGCAGGAAAAATTGCCTGATACCAGGATCCAGTGTCCCCAGTGCGGAATGACTATCATGGATATCAAACGGTTGGGGAAGCTAGGTTGCAGTGAATGCTATCGAGTTTATGAGCAGGAGATGGAAGCTTCCCTGCGCCGCATCCACGGTAATAGCAAGCATTCAGGGAAGATACCGGTGCGGGGTGGGCATAAGGTAATGATTAAAAAACAGATTGAGTCGTTAAAAAGCCAGATCCAAGAGGCGGTTAGGGAAGAAAAATATGAATTGGCGGCCCAGATACGGGATCAGGTTATCGAGTTGGAAAAGGAGATCTCATAAGGAGGTTTACCGATATGAGTCTGAATGACTTGTTGGGCGGTACTAGCGTTTATTGGATGAATATACCGGCAGACGGCAGAGATATAGCGATTTCCTGCCGGGTGCGCCTGGCTCGCAATATATCCGGTATACCTTTCCCCCACCTTTTGGATACAGCCAAAGGCATAGAGATCATGGAGAGCGTTAAAGCAGCCCATGAGGGGGCTGATGGATTGCTACTTAGGTCCATGCACTTGTTCACCTTCGACCAACTGGATATTCTGGACAGGCAGACATTGACCGAGAAACATCTTTGCAGCCCCGAGCATGCTGCTTCGGGGGAAAGGCATCGCGGTATAATGCTGAATGAAGACAAGTCGTTGGCGGTTATGATCAATGAAGAAGATCATTTACGTATTCAATGCCTGCTGCCTG
>JAKJCH010000093.1:0-6680 GCA_022706565.1 Bacillota bacterium
CTATGGCCGTTTCCAGAAGAAAATGAACCGTATAGGTGACCGGAACGAATATGATCAATTATATTTGGTCCGAAACTGTCACTTCGAACCTTCTATGGGCAAAGGATCTCATGAGGTTGATCTGTGTTTGGCCCAGGTCAACAATTCATTCAGATGGGGGAGACCAGCAACCATCTGCACCCATCGTTTTAATTACGTCGGTGTTATAGATGTAACTAATCGTGACCGCAACCTGCCATTGCTGGAGGAGTTGTTGAGTGAGATATTAAAGCAATGGCCCGATGTGGAGTTCATAACATCAACAAATTTGGGGGATATAATCAGAAGAGGAGAGGTAGGATGACAGGGGACGAATTTGCCAGTTTGCACCGGCAACTGGGACTGCAAGTGATCAGCACCGGAACCTACAACTGGATAATCAATGAGAACAAGACGGCTTTATCCTGTCCGCCGGAGATGGTGGTTTTTCCAACCGATGAAGAGATTACCCAGGTTTTTCGTCAAGGGGTAAGAGCCATCTCTTTCCGGACTGAAATAGACGAAAAAAACTTCTTTGAATACTTGTATGAGGGCACCAGTTATAACTTGGAGCAATTTGATCGCAAGGTCAGGAACCGGGTAAAAAAAGGAATTAATAGTTGCTCCGTCAGAACCCCGGATCTAAAAGATCTCGTAACCCAAGGCTTGAAAATCAACCAGCAGACTATCGAGCGCCAGGTGCGTGATGAGCAATACCTGACCGTACCCGAGCTATGGGAGAGATTTGCTGCCACGCTCTACGATGCGAAAGATGTTTATGTTAGGGGTGCTTACGTCGATGGCATTTTAGCGGCTTATGCTGTGTTCATGAGGGTGAACGACACCTACTATGTGTATTATCCATATATGGACCGCGAATATACTGCCCATTGTCCCATGAATGCGATTTACTTTACCTTCATTAATGATAGAATTGAATCAGAAGGAAAGATTCGGATATCGGCCGGACTGTCCTCTTACATCGAGAAAAAGGATCTGGATCGATTCAAGACCAATATGTTGTTCGAGATGGTTCCGTGTTCCAGGGTTCTGGTGATATCTCCCCGGATTGTCCCTTTGATAAACCCGTTGGGAATTTGGCTGTTGCAAAAAGCTGCTGCTCTGAACATGGTTGAGTCGAGGCTTTTGACTCAGTATGAGATACTCTACAACAGCAAGGGTATGTACAGGCAGTATTTGAATGAACGATTGCAGGCGATGGCGATGGGTTCGGAGAGTCCTGTAGAAATCGATTAACTGCAGGCCAAGCCCAAATGTTTTAGGTGGGACCAGGATCACCCACTCCAGTGGGGGAGGTATTTATGAAGAAGTCTGGGATTGTTCTATTGTCCCTGGTACTCATTTCGCTTTTTGTTGGAGCAACTTTCCTTTGGACCGGTAAGACTCCAATATCGAATGGCAGCACTGGCAACAGCGCCAGCAATTCGGCCACGATCAGCGCTGACTATCAGAATCTAGACCCAGGTAAGACAATCAGCTGCACCGCCCTGGGGATGATACCCAACAGCTCCGCTGCCGGCCAGCGCAACATGACCCTGCTGCAACAGGCGGTACGGGAGGGCAATGGAATACTTGTGGATGGGGTTTATTACCTTGACGATTCAGATCGAGTGCCCCTTTCCGATGCAATCATTTATCTAACCGGCATTACCACCGACGCAGAGTTTAAACTAAGAAATAGCCACCCCTTGTTTCACATCGCCCACAATGTAAACGTCCAGGTTTCTAAAATCAAATTCTCGCAGGTTGGTAACGACATAAGTTATATCTTGATGTTAAAATACGATTGCCGTTCCGACCAAATGGCCTTCGACAGCAACACATTTTCAGGTTCGATCAGGCTTCTCGAGTATGAAGGTGAAACCAGACTAAATCCCTCTACCCATGCATTCGGCATACGCGAACTGTATTTTATCCATAACACCGTTGAAAACGTGGCTGTTTCATTTATCCGGCTCGATGATATGCCCAGCGAAAAGATAGTTCTGGAAGATAATACGGTAAGTAATTTCGACTACACCTTTTTTTCCAGCGGAATAACCAACGATTTGCCATATATAAGCGAAATGTATGAAGCCAAGAAGTTGTTGGTGGTAAGAAACAACCGGGTAACCTGCGCTGATAGTTGGTGGGGTGATCCGACTAACGATGACTACTACTGCTTTGTCCTGTTTGAAGGCATTGATTGTGTTTATGAAGGCAATCATATCGAAGGAATGAAATTCTATAGCGGCAGCGGCAGCGGGGCTGCGCTCTACGACTCGTACCTCAGCTGCAAAAACTTGGCCTACAAAGGCAACACCTGGAAAAACAATCTCAACTTTAATCCCGGTAAACAAAACAACACATTGCTGAAGTCAAAAGGCGGTCCCAACGATGCCATGCCAGAAAGTACGGACTATGTTGCAGGCGGCCCCCACGATGTGACTCGCCATTACGAAAATAATACCTATGTTACTGAGTATTCCTATATTGCCATGTGTTCGGCCCAGTTGGCTAAAAGGTTTTCTCAAGACCCCGGCAGCCGCTTGGCCCAGGATTTAGGGGCCGGCAGGATAGAATTTATCAGTCTGACAACCAATTGCAGCCGATATAGAATCATCAACAACACATTTAAAATATATGATCTGCGGTTACCCGACTCGTGTTTGCCAGTAGAAGAGATGGAGATTGCGGGGAACAGATTCGAGTGTGAAAGAATAGGCGGAACGCTATTATACTTTCATGTGCTGGATGAAATTGACTATACTGGCAAGGTTCATATCATAAGAGACAACCACATATATTCCAAGAGCGGGCTGCTTATCGAACCCTTTTATCTAGTGAGGCAAAGGGATCACGGAAAATTTGGAGATAACCGTTATGGAACCATTGTAATCGAAAACAATGTCATTGATGTACCCTGGCGGTATCTTATATACCAGGTTAATGCCAATCGGGTCGTAGTAACCGACAACTCCGTGAACCTGGTTCCCAACCGGGGCTGGGCAGATAATCCTGGAATATCGAGAGACAGTCATATTCTCGATCTTACATTCCGGAACAATATTTTCAAGTAGTTGATTTCCTCCCGGCGGTTACTGCCTGCATTAAACGTATTATTGATAAATAGGTCTAACCATACATCTTTATATTAAAAGCGATAAAGGCAAACCTGTCGAAAGGCAGGGACGCAAAGCTACGGGCCTAAAGTCATTAGACCATGGTCGCCGGGTTGCCGACTATGTATCAGCCGATCTCTGCCCAAACAGTGATTGTGCCGGTCCCTGTTCCGCAATGCCGGAACAGGGATTTTTTGTTGTTGGGCTCTTGCGATGCTTTGAGAGCGACTCATTTGTGTAAACCGGATAAGGTGCCCAAGAGGAGGTAACAGCATGGTAAAAATTCATTCCCGGAAGAGATCCCGAATCGTTGTGGTTTTATTGATCGCCTTTATAATGACGGCCTGCGGTGGAAGTCTCTATGCAGCGCCAGCCAAGCAGAATCCCAACAAACAAGCGGCATCACAAAAGTCCAATAATTCAGCGGCTCAGATCGATCAGCAACTGGCAGAGGCAAAGGAGGCTCTGCTAAATGCCGGCTGGCTTGAGCCGGTGGAGGGACAGGACGAAAACATCCTTACCATCGTCCAGTCAATCGTTGACAATGTATCGCCTGGGGTGACTGTGAAAATAACCACTTCCCGAAATTCCATGATCGCCAAGAATGGAACCATAACATACGGCGATTCCGATACTTCCGGGGAAGTCATTTTCACTTTGTCCAAGAAGAAGAGTACGGTCCAGGTATCTATTCCGGTAACTGTTACAGCAGGGGAGTCAATGGAAGAAGACTTACCCGACATCGATGCTGAAGAAGTGGAAGCGGCCGGACAAGCCTTGAAAGATGCCGCGCCGCTTCAACCCCAGGAGGGAATCGACTCCTCCATCGAGGAACTGGCCCAAGCGCTGGTCGATGAGGTTGTTACTGGTGTGAAGGTCAAGTTTATCAAGTCTAATAATCCCCAGGTTGACGCCAGCGGCAATATCATCTATGGTGCTGTACCCGGGACTGGAAGCGCAGTACTGATGCTGTCAAGAAGTGAAACCCAGATCACTGTAACCATTGCGGTAGAGGTTCCCGCCCGATTGGAATCAGAGGTTATCAGCTGCACAGAGCTGGGGATGGTTCAGAACGATGCCGGAGCCGGTCCAAAAAATATGGGTCTGCTAAGCAAGGCCGTACGCGAAGGCCGGGAAGTACTTGTGGACGGAGTCTATTACCTTAAATACCCTGATCAGACTCCTCTGACCGATGGAAACATACATTTAACCGGCATTACGGGCGATGCGGAATTCAAATTGGAAAACGGTAATCCCTTGTTTAACATTGCCGACCAAGTTAACGTTAATATTTCCAACATCAGATTTACCCAGACGGGGACCGGTGTCAGATACATCCTGAAGTTTGCCCCCAGCTGTCTCTCCGACCAGGTCATCATTGAAGGCAATTCCTTTATCGGCAAAATAAGGCTGATGGAGTTCGAGGGCAGCACCACGATCAATCCAGCTGTACAGGAGTTTGGTATCAAAGAGATGAGTTTTGTCAATAACACTGTTGAGAATGCTTCCTATTCATTTATCCGTCTTGACGATGTGCCATTTGACGAGATTCATGTAGAAGACAATACGATATCCAATTTTGACTACACCTTTTTTTCCAGCGGTATAACCAATAATATCCGGTATATTAGTGAAATGTATAACGCCAAAAAGCTGCTGGTGGTAAGGAACAACCAAGTGATCTGTGATGATGATTGGTGGGGTAATCCCAGCAACACCAACTATTATTGTTTTGTTTTGTTCGAGGGCATAGACTGTGTTTATGAGAGCAACCATGTGGAGGGGTTGAAATACTTCAGCGGCAGCGGCAGCGGGGCGCCAGTATATGACTCCTATTTAAGCTGTGAGAATCTGACCTATGTGGGGAACACCTGGAAAAATATATTGAACTTCAATCCCGCTAAAGAGAACAACACCTTGCTTAAATCGAAAGGTGGCCCGGGCCGCAGTGTTAGCCGGCATTATGAATCGAACCAGTTTGTTATCGAAGAATCTTTTATAAAGATGTGTTCGTCCCAATTGGCCAAGAAGTACTCTCAAGACCCGACTGCTCGGTTAACTCAGGATCTGTCGGCCAGCTGGATAGAGTTTATAAGCTTGACCACGGACTGCTCGACGTATGAAATACTTGATAATACTATTGACGTTTATGATTTGCGTTTACCCAGAAGCAGCATATCAGTGGAGCAAATGAATATTTCAGGAAATCAGATCAAGTGCAAGAAAATTGGGGGCATATTATTACCGTACCGGGTGGCCGGCAATAAGGACTATCGGAATAAGACGCATACAGTCAGCGGTAATCGGATAGAAGCTGAGAATCTCGGACCTGCAGGTTATTTTCAGCTAATAAAGGGTATAGACGTAACTGACAGGGGAAACGCCCAATATGGTACTATTATGGCTGAGAATAACACCATTATGGCGCCCTGCTCGTATTTAATAGTGGAAACACGTGTCAGTAATGCGGTCTTGAGGGGAAACCTGGTTGATACTCCGGGGCAGGCAACATGCAAGACTTATCCCGACTATTGTGCTCGCTATATAGATAATCTTATCAATGAAAACAATACGTTTATTTAACAGCGCTCAATTCAAGCCGCTGCGGTTGACAGAGGGGCCGTTAACGCAGATATTTTGTAAAAGGGGCAGATAATCCTGCCTCTTTTTTTTTGGGCCAACATAATTGTCTATGCCCTATAATTAAGGAATGAATAACCGTATTCTAAGTAAAGAAAGTGATAGAGAGAATTATCTATGTTTCTGAATTTGAGCAAATTATTTATTTTTTTAATGATTATTTATGGAAATTATTTTCAAGTAGTTTTCTTTTCTGTGAGAGGTACGACAGAGGCACTGGGGTTCATGGCGGTATTGTTCCTTTTGGTGGCGATTTATAGGAAATCCATGCCGTTGGCCGCTGGAATCAGTATGGAAACAACCTTATGGTTCATTTTTGCATTCACCTCTTTGTTTACCGGATACTTCATAATGTCTGACCAGACTCATTTGGTTCTGTCTGTCCTGCAGTATATTATCAATCTGGTACTGATCATTGCTTTGTGTTACATATCGAGGTTTGATGAGAATATTGATTTTATTGTTAACGTTCTGCTGTTCCTGGCGTTCTTGTGCGCTGTAACAACCATCGTATGGGGCCAGCCTTTTGCGGGAAGCGACCAGATTTCCATGACATCTTCCATGAATCCGAATGTCCTGGGTTTATTACTGGTCTTCGGGATTTTTAGCCTGCTTTACAAATTAGATATCAGCAAAAGATCAAGTATAGTTTTTGTGCTCTTCGGGACCGGGATGATGTTCTACACGATTATTCTGACCGCGTCAAAGAAATCTTTTCTAGCCGCATGTTTTCTAATACTCTATTGGCTACTAGTCGTTTTCGGCAGAATGATTCGAAATGTATCGATTAATAAGAAGATACTCGCACTAACGGTATTACTTGTGGCTCTATCGTCCTATGCATTCTACATGACTCCAATCCTTCAGGATTCTGTGATTATGGATAGGTTTTCAACCATA
>JAKJCH010000093.1:6690-7027 GCA_022706565.1 Bacillota bacterium
ATATCGACCGGTGATGAAACTAGAATCGGCATGTATCAGGAAGCATATCAGTTTTTCAAATCAAGTCCCCTTTTTGGCATAGGGTTTAATAATTACCGGCTGCTCAGTGTATATCACACCTATTCGCATTCAACTTATGCTGAGGTTTTGGCATGCACTGGATTGTTGGGAGCGGTCTTATACTTAAGCGCATTCTTAATAATGGCTGGGAAAACGATCAAGATAATTGCTGATGGCCGCACTGACAGCACTATTCGGCTGCAGGCAAGGAACATATTTGGTCTTTTAACCGTGACGCTGCTCTTGGGGGCTGGCGTGATACATTTCTATGACATGA
>JAKJCH010000094.1 GCA_022706565.1 Bacillota bacterium
TCATGGAAAGTGGCCCCCCAGTCCAGTTTGGTATAGGCTGATTTTGGACAAACCTTGACACAGATTGGGTCGTTACAGTGCATACATTGCCATTTGAGGAAGTTCCAGCGCACGCCGTCCACTGGATCCTCGGTTTCGTTGAAGCGAATCATCGTCAAGGTTTCGGCATCGGTATCGCCGTCTTTGGAATCATAAGTGCCGTTGCCTGGGCCTCCAAAATAAGAGCGGTCGAATAGGGCCGGCATTTGATTGGAATCCTTACAGGCAGTAAAGCATCCCCGGCAGGCGGTACACTTACTGGAGTCAAATAGATTTGTCATTTGTCTTGCCATACTTAAGCCCTCCTTATATTGCAAAGCCAGGCTTTGTACTCAGGTATCATGGTGTTTGCATCGCCTACGTGAGGTGTTAGTCGGTTGGCAGGGTCGCCAGTAGCATAACCCTTGAATCCATACTGCCAAACGGCTCCAACCATGTGCTGCGGTTGGCCATTGATGATGAAAGGTTTGATACGTTTGGTTACACAGGCCACTGCCTCGATATCACCGCGTGTAGTTGAGACTATCACCTTGTCACCATTCTTAATACCTTTTATAGCACCCAGTTCTTCGCTTATCTCAACAAACATGTTGGGCATAAGTTCAGCCAGCCAGGGCAAGGTCCGGGTCAGAGCCCCGGTCTGCCAGTGTTCCACCACCCGGTAGGTGGTGCCGATATACGGGAAGTCGGCTGTGGTGCCTAACTTGTCGGGCTCCCAAATCTTGGAGGCCGGATTGACTGGTTGGGAGTTCATCAAGTTCTGGACCGGGCTTTCCCAAGGCTCATAATGTTCGGGGAAGGGTCCTTCCTTGAATGATGCTTTAGCTGCGAAGAAACAGCCGGTACCTTCGGGTCTCATCAGGAAGGGAACCGCTTTATCCGGAGGAGAGGTTGCAGCGCAGTCGGGTACATCGTCACCTACCCATTTTGTCTGTTCTGCATCCCATGAAATTAGGACGCGGTCGGCGTCGCCTTCCCAGGGGGTCACACCGTCAGGCTTGATAGAGCAACGGTTGTACACTATACGGCGGTTGACCGGCCAGCACCAAGCCCAGTTGGAATAGAGGCCGAGTCCAGTCTTGGAATTGTCCTTGTTGTCACGTTTCTGCGGCTTGTACAATAATGAGCCATCCGGATTGGTGGCCATCTGGCCGCAGTATACCCAGTTACCGCAAGCGGTGCTGCCATCGTCCTTGAGGTTGGCAAAGCCACCCGCGATGGGTGTACCATCGGCAACGAAATAACCGCTATACTCGAGACCCACCAAGATAGCCTCAGGCTCTTCACCGTGACCGTAACCCCAGGTCATATTGGTCAAAGGCTCGTCTTCCGGTCTGGTGCTTCCCTTGTATAGCTCTTGAATCTTCTTGGCTAACTGGTCGATTATCCATAAGTCGGCCTTGGACTTACCTACTTCATCGGCGCCCTTCCAGCGATACTGGACCCAACGCCCGGTCTGAGCGGCAGTACCTTCCTTCTCATACACGGCGCAAGCCGGCAGGAAAAAGACTTCGGTCTGGATGTCTTTAGGTGCAAAGGTCTCGGTATGATGAGATCCACCATGGGGTCTCTCCCAAGCCCTGTAAGTCCAGAATTCGGCGGTCTCGTTCAACCACAGGTCGACACTTACCAGCCATTTTAACTTGGTCATGGCCGCCTGTTCCTTATTTGCATTGGGGCCGCCTACCACCGGGTTGGAACCCATCACGAACAGGCCGTCGATCTCACCTTTGTACATGGCCTCAAACATAGCGATGTGGGAGTAATTCTTGGCCGCGTCCCGTTTGGGCAGGTAATGATAAGCCCAATCGTTGGCTTCGTTACAGGCATCGCCGTACCAAGCCTTGAGCATGCTTACCACCCACTTGGAGGTATTGATCTTGAAGCCGGAGTTGGGAATGCCGGCCGCAACTGCCGCCCGGAACTCAGCTAGATTGGCCGCCGGAACTTTGGCTGCTCCCGGCGGTGTTCATGGGACTGTCGATATAGCCGGGAATGATATGGAACAGCAATGCCATATCGGTGGCACCCTGTACATTGTTCTCGCCGCGGAGGGCGTTGATGCCGCCACCCGGACGTCCCATGTTGCCCAGCAGCAACTGGATGTTGGCAAAGGATTTGACGTTCTGGCTGCCCACCGTATGCTGGGTGATGCCCATGGCATACATGATGTTGCCGACCTTATTAGGGGCACTGGTCGAAGCGAACAGCTTGATGACTTCCAGATATTTGTTCTTGGGGGAGCCAGTAATTTTTATTACGGTGTCAATGTCATAGCGTGAATAGTGTTTGGCCATCAACTGGAACGCGCAACGGGGATGCTGCAGGGTGGGATCTTTCAGAATGGTGGTCCCATCCTCGGCATACTGGTAGTCCCAGGTCGTGTTGTCATAGGTACGCTTGGCCGCATCGTATCCAGAGAACAGGCCGTCCTGGAAATCAAATCCCTCTGCAATCAGATAGGAAGCATTGGTATAGGACACGACATATTCTTCATGATAGAGCTTGTTCTGAATAATATAATTTATCATGCCGCCCAGGAATGCGATGTCAGTCCCGGAGCGCATCGGGCAATACAGATCGGAAACAACCGAGGTGCGGGTGTAACGGGGATCGACATGGATTATCTTAGTGCCGCGTACGCGTCGTCCTTCGCCCAGCCATTTCATCCCGATGGGGTGGTTTTCCGCCATGTTGCTGCCCATGATAAGAGCAACGTCAGTATTTTTCAAGTCGACCATATGGTTGGTCATGACTCCTCGTCCAAATGCGGGTGACAAACCTGCCACCGTAGCGCTGTGTCAGATACGAGCCTGGGTTTCGAGATATACCATACCCAGGGAACGAGCCAGTTTTGACCATAGATAAGCTTCTTCGTTGTCCAGTCCTGAGCCTCCCACGGAAGCGATTTTCTCAGTGCGGTTTACGATGATTTCGCTGCCGTCGGCGATCTTCTCTTTGTGGATGAAACTGCTGTCACGGGTCTCCTTCACCCGGTGAGCAATTTGTTCGACCATCCATTCCCATTCTTTTTCTTCCCACTTGTCACTCCCCGGAGCACGGTAAAGAGGCACCGTCGCCCGCATGGGATTGATCTTTTGTTCCCCGGTTTCTTCGTCGTAAATCTCCCTAAGGTTAAACATGGCTGCACCTTTGGCACAGGCGCACCCGCGGTTGATGGGATTATCAGGGTCGCCCTCAACACTCAGGAGTTTAACGAATTTGCCAGCCGCATCTCTTTCCGAATACACCAGCAGGCCACAGCCGGAGGCGCAAAACGGACAGACAGTCGGTACGCCTTTAATGTTCTTAATGCGTAACGTCCGAGCGGCTGCCGCTGCTGGTTTCAGGTCAAAACCAAGGTCCGCCGCGGCCATAACTGCTGCACTGGCACCGGTTACCTTTAAGAATTGTCTGCGGGTAACCTTCATTCTACTAACACTCTCCTTTCCCCCTAAACATTACATCTGATTTCCCCACCTAGTATAGCATCCCAGTAGGATTAGAAACAGATGTTTTTAGTGAGATAACTGATAAAAATTACTAATAGGCTGACTGATCAACAACAACGGATTCGATCCGAGATATGGGGTATTAAGGCCCCTAAACTCCCAAACGCTATCACCTCCATCAGGGAGCGAAATTATTTATTGCACCCTACAAACCGAGCAAGGGTCCAATGACATGTTTTAAGGAAAAAGTTCTGTCGCTGGATTGTATGCAATTGCTTATCCGAGGTAATCTTCGACAAACAAAGTAAAATCCCTGCCACTTAATTATAGCAGGGATAGTAATATAAGAAAAAGTAATTTGTGACATGTATGCAGGTAATAGATTGTTCTTATCCGACGCCATCCTGTATAATCAGACCCGTATTCTCGAGATGATACCCACCCAGACTTTGCATTCGCCTCTTAAATTCATTGCTGTTGATCGCGGTAAGCAGGCTATCCAACTGGCGGCCGGTAAAGAGATCAGGCAGGATGCAGAGATCATATCGTTCTGTTTCTACCGGTACAAAGTCCAGGTCCAGGATGCGGGCACTCGCATATATCGCCATCCCTGCATCGCCGGCGTTGTTCTTGATCGATGCGGCCACGGCCAAGTGAGAGTATTCCTCCCGGTTATAACCGTTGATGCCACTATTGTCGATATTTTTCTTTTGTAGCAGGTAATCCAACAGCAATCGGGTACCGGCACCTTTTTGTCGATTTATGTAGCGGACCTCCGGGCGGAGCAGATCTTCGATTCCTGTAATTTCCAGCGGATTGCCCTTCTGTACTACCAGACCCTGATCGCGGTTTACCAGGTTGACCAACATTACCTTTTGCCGGCCTAGATACTTCTTTAGGTAACTGGTATTGTAATCTCCGCTCTCGTAATCCAGCAAATGAAGACCCGCACAATGGGTTTCTCCGCGGCTCAGGGATACAATCCCCCCCATGCTGCCCACGTTGGTGGATATCATCCGGATGCCATGGTCCTTCTGCAGTATGTCGATCAGCACGTCTATGGCCAAATCATGACTGCCCAGGCATACCAGCGTGTTCTCGATCACCGGCCTTGGGCGGCACAGTGCCACCGTACAGGGACTGCCCGCATCCAGACCCTCGCTGCCTCGCGGGATGTGGAGCACTCCGTCGGATTTGACCAGCATACTGGTTACCCCAGCACCTCTGTTTAATGGGTATGCCAGGAAATGGTCAGATATTTTGGCTACGTTTACGTTTACATACTCATCCACCCCGGCATGGGAGGGGAGTTTACGGGCCACCTGACATTGGATAGTGTCCGGTGACGGCATCTCCCCACCAGATCTTGCATATATAATAGGCTGGGCAAACAGGCTGAATATCAGCTGGGCGGAAACCGGATACCCGGGCACGCCGATGACCGGTTTGCGGTTAATAGTCCCAAGTATGGCGGGCTTCCCTGGCCGGGTGGCTATCCCGTGGACGATCAGTCTGCCCAGTTCCTCAACTATCGAGGCGGTGTAATCCTCCCGCCCTGCTGAAGACCCCGAACAAATCACGATCATATCTGCCTGCGGTTCCATTTCCACGACCGCCTGGCGGATCAGTTCCTTGTCATCGATCACAATATCATGCCGGAGGGCAACCCCTCCCCATTGTTCACAAAGCGCGGCCAGCATCCGGCTGTTGCTCTCCACGATTTCTCCGGGAGGCATATCATCGTAGCCGCGTTCCACCAATTCAGTGCCGGTTGGGATGATGGCTACAACCGGTCTTTTGATTACCGGCACCCGTTCAACCGAGGCGGTCTTGAAGGATGCCAATTCATAAGGCCCAATCAAGGTCCGGCTGGGAACGATCATATCCTGTTCGACCATGTCCTCGCCGACGGAGCGGATCTGCTGCCAGGGGACCGCCGCCCGGATGATCTGGTACTGGCCGCCGATCATGTTTACGTCTTCTATCATTATTACTGCATCAAATTGGGGCGGCACATAGTCACCAGTATCCACCATCAACACCTGGTCTGGATCCAGGTTGACGGGATTTACTTCGCTTGCTGCATAGGTGGAGGCAGCCTTGACTGCAATTCCATCCATAGCCGAGGCCATGTAGTGGGGATGGGAGCGGCGGGCATAGACTGGATGGAAGGTTCGACGCCCCAAGCATTCCATAATGTCCACCTCTTCGAATTGAGGCGCCAGCCACCCGCATTCGGTCAGGCAGCGGTTGAACAAATCCAATGCTTCTTCTAGGGGCTTGTTTTCGATGTAAACGTTTCTGCCCAAATGCGATCCTCCTAACAGGTCGTTAAAATGGTAATTTGTACGGACGGGCTTGTTTAAGTATAATTGAAAAATACACCAAAAACAAAAAAGGGAATGGAGAACCAGAGAATGCCAGAGTTTCTGAAAGTGTTGAGATATCAGGACGCCATACAGCTGCTCCGGGAGCGAGCACCTTTCCAGGATGTGGAGGTAGTAGACCTGGCAGAGAGCAATCGCCGTATCCTGGCCAGTGACCTAAACAGCCCTGAGGATATTCCGTCTTTTAACCGTTCGACTGTAGACGGCTACGTTGTGAGGGCTGAGGACACCTTCGGCAGCAGTGAGTCCTTGCCGGGAATGGTCAACTGTATCGGGGCTGTTGAGATGGGTGAGGTACCACAGTTTGCCATTGGCAGCGGGGAGTGTGCCTGGATGCCAACCGGGGGTATGCTGCCCCAGGGCAGTAATGCCGTGGTGATGGTGGAATACACGGAGAAGCTCGGCCCGGACACAATCCTCTTGTCCCGCCCTGTAGCACCGGGCGAGAATGTGATGCACACGGGGGAAGATGTAAACAAGGGCGCCTTGATATTCCGCCGCGGGAAGATGCTGCAGGCCAAGGAGATCGGGTTGTTGGCTTCTTTGGGGATAAGCAAGGTGCCGGTATTGATGCCCTACCGGGTAGGGATTATATCAACCGGCAATGAGGTTATACCGGTGGACCATTGTCCGTCCGTGGGGCAGGTGAGAGACGTCAATTCCTATTCCATTGCCGCAGCAGTGGAATCATACGAGGCCAGGTCCCGGCGCTATCCCTTGGTCCGGGATGACCGCCAATCCTTGCATGATGCCCTATTTAAAGCTTTGCATGAGAATGATGTGGTCATCCTGTCCGGGGGGAGCTCGGTAGGGGTGGCCGACTATTCGGTTGAAGTAATGATGTCCATGCCCGATGCGGAAATACTATTCCATGGGATCGCGGTGAAACCAGGCAAACCCACCATCGGGGTGGCGGCCGGTCGGAAACTGATCATTGGGCTGCCCGGCCATCCTGTTTCTGCCTTGATGGTCTTTTACATTCTATGTGCCCCGGTCATAAATCCGGTAGCTTTGCATAAGGTGCCGGCACAGCTAACTGCCAATATTGCCTCCCAGCCAGGTCGGGATGATTTCATCCCGGTG
>JAKJCH010000095.1:0-6557 GCA_022706565.1 Bacillota bacterium
GGTCGTCGACAGCATTCACCATAATATCTCTATCCCGGCAAAGAGTAGCTATTTCTTTATTGGTCCGGCTGTCTCCGGTAGCAATAAAAACCATGAAGACGTGATCCAGGTCTGATGGCTCAAATAGCCTTGCTTCCCAGGTGATCAGCTTCCGCTCTGCCCAATCATTGATGCTGTCCGTTGCACTGGGGCTTACCACCATCACTTGGGCTTTGTACTCCAAAAGGGTCTCGATCTTGCGTTGGGCTACTTTACCTCCGCCTATGACCAGACACTTTTTGTCAGCCAAATTTAAAAAAATCGGATACAGGTGTCCCATTATTGCTCCTCGGTATCTAAACGGAAAAAAGGGGTCTGTCAATCAGACCCATCTCATTTATCTTTCTTGGCATCCGTTTCTTCATCGTCTTCTTCTCGGGCCTTTTTGAAACTGTTAAGGGCCTTTCCAATTGATTCTCCCACCTTGGGAAGTTTACCCGGACCGAAGATAACCAGAACGATCACCAAAATCAGGATCAGTTCCCATGGCCCGATGTTGCCAATTAATCCTAACAAGATATTTCCTCCTTAAACAAAGCTCACCAAACCGTGAGCTTCGGCCTCAAATCTACACATAAGGACTCATTCCCCACAAGATATTATGACAAAAAGTTAGAGCTTTGTAAAGAATGGTTATGGTTAGAGTCCCGCCGCCAAGTCTGTATTTTCCGGCAACTCTAGGCTTTGCTGGCGTCCTCGGAACCATCTTCCGGTTCCTCTTCATTCTGGCTGCGGGGTTTGGTATATTTGGCCACCAATATGCTCGCTTCATATAAGATGTAAACCGGACCGGCCATTAGCACTTGGCTGATAGGGTCCGGCCCCGGACTCAACACGCCACCCAGTATTACAATAATAAGAATTGCATATTTCCGATTTCGGGACAGCATTTGCGGCTTAATTACACCCAGTTTGGTGAGAAAAAAGGTAACTATCGGCAGTTCGAAGGTGAGACCAAATGGTATGATAAATGCCATTACAAACGATACATACTGGTCAACCTTGAACAAGGTCTCCAGGTTTTCCCCGGCAATATAAACCATGAATTTAAGCACCAACGGAAGAACAACAAAATAAGCGAAAATGACCCCGCCGGCGAACAGAAAAATCGTAGCTGGAAACAGAATATAGATTAGTCGCCGCTCATGGGCATATAAAGCTGGTTTTACAAACCGCCACACCGCCCATGAAACTATCGGAAAGGCGATTACAAAACCAGCCAGGAAGGATAACTGCAGTTTTACGAAAAAGGCTTCCGTGACCCCAGTTACAATCAGAGTCTGACCAATAGAACGAACCGGGTAGGTTACCACCTGTAAGAAAAACTCATTGAAATAGAAACAGCCCATCGCTGCAATAAATGTAGCCGCCACACTTATCAGGATGGACTTCCTTAATTCTCCCAGATGTTCCAAGACGGTCTGTTTATCTTCAGCCGACATATCGCTAAAGGCCACCACTATCTAATCCCCCCGGATCAGTATTCCCGGCCGGAAATGAAGTCCGCTATCCTGTAGAAAGATTCTTTTACCGGCACCTCAGGCAGATAATTCAATTGGCGCAGGGCTTGCTCAGCAAATCGGTTGCTGGCATAGTAAGCGTAATCAATGCCGTCGCTATTGACTATCAAGTCCACTATCTCGTTCGCCTTGGACGCACACGATTCCGGGGAAGAAAGCATTTCAGCCAACTTCATCCCATGAGGACTGCACCTAAGAGCGTAAATAGCAGGAAGAGTGATGACCCCCTGCCTGATGTCGCTGCCGACCGGCTTGCCTAAAATATCTTCATCCGCCACATAATCAAGTATATCATCGGTTATTTGAAAAGCCATACCAAGATAATAGCCATATTTCTTGAGCGCCTGCATGTGTTCATATGAAGCTCCGCTGATTATAGCCCCCAGTTGACAGCTCACCGAAATCAATAGCGCCGTTTTTCTCTCGATCCTCCGCAAGTACTCTTTTAAGCCCTGCCTGACATCGTAGCAGCTGCGCATCTGCCTTATCTCGCCTTCACATATGCTCATACTGGTATCAGCCATAACCTCGATAACATCTCTGCGCCGGTAATCTGCTACCAGGGAGAGCGATTTGGCCAAGACGTAATTGCCCGTATATATGGATAATCGGTTTCCCCAACGGCTTTTTACCGTCGGTTGGCCTCTTCTTAATTCCGAATTATCGATAACATCGTCATGAACCAGGCTGGCCATGTGGATTAGTTCCAGAGAAACTGCCAGAGGAATTGCGTAGCTCACGTCGTCTCTGAATACCTTGGCGGATAGCAAAGCGAAAGCAGGTCTCAAGCGCTTACCCCCAGCCTTGATTAGATGGGTAGCGGCCTCCTCCAAAATAGGCAAATCTGTATCTATACTGGCCAGTAAATCAGTCTCTACCTGGTTCAATTCGCTGCTTACGGGATTGAATACATCCAAGCCGGTCATCAGGTACCCCTTTTTCAACAAATTCTATCTAATTATATATTTCCGCATTCTAAAAGCAAATTATAACCGAAAACAAGCCTGTCAATCAGGCAGAACCTTTCGACCTGGCATTTCCAGCCGAGGTACCAGCCCCAACCTGAACAACAGATGTCACCTGAACATGTCGATAATAGTCATGACAAATATGATAAGCCCTACATAGTGGTTGATCCGGAACGAGGCAAAATTAACCCGGGCCAGGTTGTTGGGGGTTACGATCAGGTGCTCATAAAGCAATAGAAGTGCGGTAAATAAGACTCCGCCATAATACCAGATCCCCAGTCCCATAACCAAGCCGTTCAACACCAGAAACAATACGGTGCACAAGTGAAACGCGGATGAGAATCGGAGGGCCCCGCTTACCCCGAATCGCGCTGGGATCGAATAAAGCCCATGGGCTCGGTCAAAATCAATATCCTGAACGGCATACATGGTGTCAAAACCGGCAATCCAGCAGGCTACCGCCAGCCATAAAACCAAGGGCTGCCAATCAAAACTGCCGGTGATTGCTATCCATCCGCCCACCGGTCCTATTCCCACCGCCATCCCCAACAGCAGGTGGCACCACCAGGTGAATCTTTTCGTGTATGAGTAGACCCATAAGGCTATTACCGCCAATGGCGCCAATTGGACGCATAAAGGATTCAGCTGAGCCGCCGCCCAGAATAGCAATGCAAAGAACACCACTACCAGCACCCACACCCCGGCCACCGGCAGTTCACCGGCAGGCAGAACCCAACCCGAGGTACGAGGATTGGCCCGGTCAATGGCGCGATCGATCAAACGGTTCAGACACAAAGCAGCCGAACGGGCTGCAAACATAGCCAAGGTTATCCACCATAGCTGGCTGACGCTGGGCAGGTCTGACAGAGCCAGGAAAGCACCCAAATATGCAAATGGCAGACCAAACAGGGTATGCCCGAAATCTATCATGGTAAAGAATTTGGACAGCTTTCTAGTCAAGACCGTATTCACTCCACTGGGCTGCAACTATTTTAACCGTATCCCTACCCATGTTTACCTTCTCCGGCCATAAGCGCTGGCGGATTTCCCACCCCCTATATATCATTGGATGCCACTTCCTTATCATTCCATATTGCCCGGATTGTGTCGTACAGAGCATCACTGCGGAAAAACCCATCTGTAACCAGCTGCTGGTATCCCGACTCGGCTTGCCGCAGATACCGGTAACCCATCTCCGGCTGATGATAAACATATATCATTTCCAGCGCCAAACCCAAGTTCTGGCCTACTGTTTCATATAAAGATATCCGGGATGGATTCCAATCCTGCATCCGGGCTGCACTTGAAAAAGCATTGGCATAAAATGGGGCTCGGCTCCGGCTCAGATACTCCTCCAGTCCCGAGCCAAGATTATACTTCATTACCATTCCCTCGTTAATGCGGGCAATCATGATCGCAAACTGATCCAGCAGTTTGTCGGCTTCGGTTTCCAGCAATAGCTTCAAAACCCGGCCGTAGATATAATCTCCGATCAATATGGCGAACTGCATCTCCTGGTTGTGCTCCTGCCCTTCATCCGCATCTTTGACTCGCTGGTGGATAAGATTAGCCAGGTTAATGGTTCTGAACAAGTTGGCCATTTGGATCGTCAACCGGTGCCCGTTGCCTGCCCAACGGTAGGCGTTCACCACCAAGGCGGGGAGCAATTCGTAACCTGGTTCCTCGCCGGGCGCGGGAAGGTAAGCTTGTAATTCATCCCACCAGGGACGCAGGCCTTTCTCGAATTCTATGTCAACCTTGGCAAGCTCCTGTCTGATGTTGTCAGTGATGATCCCCAGCAATAGATATCGTCCTCTCCAATGAACCCCAGCCGGATTCGCTAACGCTTTTACATTCCACATCGTTCAAGCATTTCCTGCCTGTCCACGTTGATTTTACTGCTGTGCGCTTCTATCATATCTCAATTGGAAGCATATTTTCATTAATAATTCGCGGTATTCCTGCCATTATCTACACTCCAGCACGCAAAAGCCTCACTTGAACCATTTACAAGTGAGGCTTTCATTTACTGTTGGAGAGGTTGCTTGCACTCGATCGGTCTACTAAAATAATATCCCTCCTAAATATTTACCACCATTCGTTCTTCCTCGGCCATCATCAATCCCCTGGTGATTTCCTGTGCGTTAACGTATTTAGCCCCGAATGCCTCAGAAAGATAGTTGCAAGCGTCCCATGGATTCACTTTCTCGCCGCAGGTAAACACGTCAACCGCTGCATACCCCAGTTCAGGCCAGGTATGAATCGCTAGGTGAGACTCGGATATGACAACTACGCCGCTAACTCCTTGAGGACTAAACTTGTGGAACACAACTTCCCTTACCTCAGCGCCAGCCTCCAAAGCTGCATTTACCATGATATCCTCTACCTTCTGGACATCATTCAACGCATCAAATCGACATCCATAAACCTCAGCTAATACATGTCGCCCCAAAGACTGCAATAATGTCAGCTCCCCTCATTAAATTATTTGTATACTCTTCTCAAACCTCCTAAAGTACCGTCTGGCAAACATACATGTTGAATTTTAGCATAATCGTGCTCTATGTCAATAATCACTCGTAATTCGTTTTCAGCCGATAACGGTCAGGGCCCTTAGTATCGTCTTTTTTATCGCCGTGCTTGTATTTTGGTCGGCATAATGATAATTTAAATGATGGTCTACCAGTATCACTGCAGGGACCTAAACACAGTCAGGAGGTCAGCCAGATGACAATAAAAAAAAGAATACTGACCGGAGACCGACCAACCGGCAAACTTCACTTGGGCCATTATGTAGGCAGCCTGGCTAACCGGGTTAAATTGCAGAATGAATATGAAAGTTTCATACTTATCGCTGACGTGCAAGCCCTCACCACCAATTTTGAAAATCCTGAAAACCTACGCCGGGATACCTTTCAGATAGCCGAAGACTATCTGGCGGCGGGATTGGACCCGGATACAGCCACCATTTGCATTCAGAGCATGATACCTGAGATTCATGAATTGGCTGCTTATTTCGGCATGTTTACCTCGGTTAACGTTTTACGTCACAATCCCACCGTCAAAACCGAAGCCCAACAGCATGGATTCAGCGACATGACCTACGGTTTTCTGGGGTATCCGGTCAGCCAGGCCGCTGATATTGCCATCTTCAAGGCTCACCTGGTCCCGGTCGGGGAGGATCAGATCCCTCACCTGGAACTAACCCGTAAGATTGTGCGGCGGTTCAACGATCTATACCAACCGGTGCTGGTGGAACCGGAGATATTAATAGGAGAAGTCCCCCGGTTGGTGGGCTTGGATGGCAAGACTAAAATGAGCAAGAGTCTCAACAACGCTATCTACCTGAGCGATTCCAGCGAAGAGATCCGGAAAAAGGTAATGGACGCGGTCACTGATCCCGCCCGCATCCGCAAGACTGATCCTGGTCATCCCGAGATATGCACGGTCTTCGAATACCACAAGGTCTTCAACCCGGGCGCAGTCGATCAAATCGAGTCGGATTGCCGCCAGGGTAAGATAGGCTGTGTCGATTGCAAGAAACGCTTGGCAGGTTGTTTAGACGAGCTGTTGGAACCCATGCGGGAACGACGGCGGCGGTACTCTGATAACCCTAATTTGGTAACGGATATCTTGAGGGCAGGGACCGAACGGGCGCACAAGGTAGCCCGGGAAACCATGGGGGAAGTCCGAGAGGCCATGGGTATAGACTACTTCAAATAAAGAACACGCTGAAGGGGAAGACATTGTGGGCACAGTATTGAATCTCGCTATTTGCCAGATGCGGGTCACTGACAGCAAATCTCGCAATCTGGTCCGCGCCGGCGCCATGATTGAGCAGGCCGCTCAAAAAGGGGCACAATTGGTGGTTCTGCCGGAGATCTTCAACCTTCCCTATGATACTGCTATAATGGCCGCCCAGGCAGAATCGTGCCCGGGAGAGACTACTGCCTTCCTAGCCCAATCAGCGCGCCAGAACCGCATTATCCTGGTAGGGGGCTCCATTCCTGAACGGGCCGATAACGGCAGG
>JAKJCH010000095.1:6589-6925 GCA_022706565.1 Bacillota bacterium
CACCTGTTTTGTGTTCGGCCCATCAGGCCAATTAATTGGCCAGCACCGCAAGATGCACCTGTTTGACATCGATATCCCAGGCCAGATCACTCTTATAGAATCATCGGTATTCGCAGCGGGAAACCGATTCGAGGTAATCCATCACCAGGGTCTGGGGATCGGAGTAGTGATCTGCTACGATATTCGTTTTCCGGAATTGGCCCGCCTGGCCGCACTCCAAGGGGCACAGATCCTAGTGGTACCAGCTTCGTTCAATATGATCACTGGTCCCGCCCACTGGGAACTGCTTATGAGGACCAGAGCAGTCGACAACCAGTTATTCGTGGCCGCAGCATC
>JAKJCH010000096.1:0-239 GCA_022706565.1 Bacillota bacterium
CGGTGACAAAGCGGAGATGGTAATGGTCAGTGAAAACAGCCACAGGATACTAAGGAATCAGGCCCATAAACTGGAGCAAGGCCAAATACTCCAGACTATACGAATGATTACCGATACGAGTGAAAAGTTGCGCTTTAGTGAGGGACAAAGGTTTCTTCTGGAATTGGTTTTTCTTGAGATGACTGAATCGTTAAACAAGATGGATGTATTTACAGGGCCTGCCCCACAGGTAAAGGTTC
>JAKJCH010000096.1:291-6878 GCA_022706565.1 Bacillota bacterium
AATACCAAGATGGAGCGAACCAATCGGGCCGAAAAGGCTGATGCCCGAGAGGTGTTATGGAATCGATTACTGGCTGGGGTAAAGGATAAGAAAGTTCCTACCCATGCCCTTTTGTCCCAGGGCAAGTTACTGGGGATGAAGGGGGATATAATGTATATAGGCTTCCATAAGAGTTACAAATTCCATAAGGATAGAATGGAGGAAAAGGGTAACCGTGATGTACTAAATTCCGTCATCAAAGAGTTGTTCGATCGTGAATTGGAAGTAGAGTTTATCTTTTTGGATGACAACAAGTATAATGACATTGTTGTGAAAAAGGCGATAGAATTCTTTGGTGAAGATGTCGTCGAAATTAAAGATTAAGGAGGAAATCGGATGAAGTTCAATCCTCTGGGCGGGGGCGCCAACATGAACCAGATGATGAAACAGGCCAAAAAGCTTCAAGAAGAAATTACCAAGAAGCAATCTGAATTAGAGGACATGGTTCTCGAAACTTCCGTGGGGGGGGGAGCCATAACCATCAAGATCAACGGGCGGCAGCAATTTAAGGAAATAATGATCAAGCCGGAAGTGGTCGACCCGGATGATGTGGAAATGCTGCAGGACCTGATATTGGCAGCAGTCAACGAAGCCGTGAAACAATCACAGGATATGGTATCATCGGAAATGGCTAAGCTGACCGGTGGATTTAATATTCCCGGACTGTAGAGAGCATTTTGATTGAGGAGGCCAGAGGCATGAGATTGCCGCGTCCACTGGAAAACCTGATCGACCAGCTGCAAAAACTACCTTCTATTGGTCCTAAAACAGCCCAAAGATTGGCGCTCTATATTTTGAGACTGCCGTCTGAAGAGGTCAGCCAACTGGCTCGGGCCCTCATTGATGTACAGGAAAGGGTTTTTCCGTGTTCCAAATGCGGCAATCTAACCGACAGTGATCCTTGTCCAATATGCAGTAACCCAGCTCGGTTGGGCAATAGCTTATGTATCGTTGAGGAGGCCAGTGACATATTATCCATCGAGAGGACTGGATATAATGGCAGATATTTTGTACTTAACCGCAGTTTTAAATTGATGGACGATAGCGACCCTGCAGAGATGAACGTCCAACCATTGCTCAGGATCCTTAATGAAGGAAAGGTACAGGAGGTTATTCTGGCCTTGAATCCCACCATCGATGGCGAAGTAGTATCCAGGTTCCTGGCCACCGCGATCAGCGGACATAATGTGAAAGTAACTCGCCTGGCTTATGGGTTGCCTATTGGCGGTGACATAGAATTCACTGATGAGATAACCCTGCGCCGGGCTTTGGAAGGTCGTAAGGAGTTTTGAAATACACGCCCGTAGTTGTCCAGTAGGGGGCGGGCATAATATTTGGATAACCGGCATAAGATGCAGTGGGACATAGTTAGCTGCAGGAGGGTTATCCGGTGCGCGTGTGGTCACGAATATGGAATAGCATATGCAGGAATTGGCTTGCTCCAGGGGAACCTGAGACAGGCCATAACCAAATAGATGACCTCACCGAGATAAAAAAGGCCGTAGAAGAGATGGCTACCGCACGAAGCATATATTCCCAAGTGGATGACCCGGAATTGGTTGATTGGGCTGTTTACAGTCTGACGGCAGCCGAAAAGCGATACGATTATTTGCTCAGAAAGTACCGTCAGAAGAAATAGCCGGATACAAAACTAGGTTTGTTCCCATGGTAATTTAGTAATGGGAGGTTTCGTGCAGCATGGACACATTGAATATGATCCTGGCAGGGTTATTTCTGCTGGTTGCAATCTACATCGGAGCACAGTTGATAATGAAACCGCTAAAACTGATCTCCAAGCTAATTATTAATTCATTGATCGGGATAGTGCTTCTATTAATAGCCAACTACGGGGGATCCTTTTTCGGTTTCGAACTGCCCATCAATATAATAACCATATTGGTGGCAGGATTTCTGGGGATACCGGGAATTCTGCTTTTAGTCTGTTTTCAACTCTTGCTGCATTAGGCCGATAGCGCCGTTAATAACCTGAGGGTGGATGAGATCCATCCTTTTTGTTTTGTCTCCGTGGACGGATTAGTCATTGAAACAAATGCAAAGGATAATGGACCTTTACTGTACTGCAGAATAGCGTATAACAGTTTGGAAAAAACTATACAAAGCTATTTGGGAAATATGAGTATGTTTGCATCATAATATGAGTAATATATCCACCTATTAAATAAATATTGACGCATAATTAAGTGTTACTTTATACTATGTAAATAGTCTTGAAGATTGGTGATGCATCGTGAGGTGTTGGGTGTCACGTTCCCGAATTCAGAAAGAATAGTTGAGGCATTTGTTGGTGAATATGCCAGCGGAAAAAGCGAAATATCGATAAACAGGGCTCTTGAATTGAAGGATCAAGGCCGACAGGTTACTCTGGTGGATCTTGATACAGTAGAGCCTTTTTATACGCTGAGAATTCTGCGCGAGCAACTGACAGATATGGGGCTTAAGGTGATAAGTTTCAGCCGAGCCGATTCTTTTGGGCTGGGAGAGACCGGGGCGATGCTTAATCCTGCCGCTCGCTGGGCGCTTTTCAATGAAGGCGACATTATTTTAGACATCGGGTACGGAGTCCACGGAGCTCGCACTCTAAATCTGGTGGAAGGGGCCTATCAATCCCCGCACCTGAGGATAATCGCAGTCATTAATGGTACACGACCGATGACCAATTCCAAGGAAAGGGTCAAGGAATACCTAAGAGAGTTGGGGCGGGTTGATGCGGTGGTTTTAAATACTCACCTTGGAGATCAGAGCACCATCGAAATTATCGGCAGTGGAAATAACTTCATCCGGGAGGCGGCCGAAGAACTTGGGATACCGATAGCCTTCATCGCTTTAAGCGAGGAGTTTCGAGGATCACCCGCCGTTCTTGAGTGGGGACTGCCAATAAAATATATTAGACGTTTTATGCCCGGAGCAATTTGGTAGTAAAATGTAAGCTTAAGATAATCCATTGATTTTGTAATTATCATTGGGAGGTGTATTTTTTTAATGCCAAAAGTAATTGGTGAAGCCAAGAAATCCTTTATGACTGGCAATGAGACAGCAGCTTGGGCTTGCTTGGCAGCGGGAGCGGACATGATGTTTGGGTACCCCATTACTCCGCAAAATGAAATCATGCATTATTGGACCCGTCTTTGCCCCAGATATGGAAGGGGATTTCTGCAGACTGAAGATGAGCTGTCCGCCGGCTTTACGGTATGCGGTTCGGTTCAAAGCGGTAAAAAAGCATTCACGGCCACGGCGGGGCCCGGTAATGTTCTCATGCAGGAACCCTTTGGCATGGCTGAGGCGATGCGGTTGCCATTGCTGGCAATTATCCAGCAACGAGGGGGGCCATCCTCAGGAACGGTGGTCTATTCGCAGCAGGAGGTCACACTTACCACATATGGCGGTAATGGCGAAGGCATGAGGATAGTCTATTCCACCGCTACCCACCAGGAGATCTTTGACTACATTATCAAAGGTTTTAATTCGGCATGGAAATACCGATTCCCGGTTTTCATTTTGGGCGATGGTTATCAGGCTAAAATGCGTGAACCACTGGAGATATATGATCCGGAAGATCGCGGCATAGAAATGGTAGAACCTTACCCATTGATTGGTTTGAAAGGGACCATCGGCGAAAATCGCGAACCCCAGCACCTATGCAACATATACAGCCTGGAAGAGGAACTGTACGAGGTAGTAGTGAAAATGGCTGAAGATTATGAGTCCATCCAGGACGAGATTGTTGAATATGATGAAAAGAATTGCGATGATGCTGACATCATCATCTTGTCCCATGGGGTGGTATCCAGGGCGGCAGAGGATGCCGTGAATATACTACGTTCGCAAGGTATAAAAGCCGGTTACTTCAGGCCCATTACCTTAAGGCCTTATCCACAGCAGCAACTGCGCGCAGCCATTGCCAAAAGCGGCGCCAAGGCCCTTCTCTGTGCCGAATCAGCTTACGGGCAACTGGAGAGACTGACCAGACAGGAGATATACGGTGAAACTATCAAGGTGGAGAAGCTTTTTATGCCGGGAGTAGGAGTAATCGACTATGATATCGTTGATAAAGTTAAAAGCATCATTAGATAGGAGGCCAGAGTAATGAGTATACCAGCTCCAGCAATGCCCAAGTCATGGTATGTTCCCTCAAAGCCACACAAGTTTTGCCCCGGATGCGGCCATGGGATCGTATTGAAAGCATTGGGAGAAGCTATAGATGAATTAGGGATACAGGACCAAGCCATATTTGGCTGTGATATAGGTTGTTCATTACTATCCTGGGACTTTTTCGCAGTCGATAGCACTCAAACTCATCATGGCCGTACCACGCCGGTTATGGTGGGCATCAAGAGGTCCCGCCCGGAATTGATCTGTGTAGGATATATGGGTGATGGCGGCGGATATTCAATCGGTTCTCAACACTTGGTAAATTCCGCGGTAAGGAACGAAAAGGTTACTTTGATCCTGGTCAACAATACCAATTATGGAATGACCGGGGGACAAATGGCTCCGACAACATTGCCCGGACAGAAGACTGAGACTACTCCGTATGGGAGGGATCCCGAGGTAACCGGTTACCCGACCATGGGCCCTGAATTCATTGCTGCTTTGACTTCCAACGGTGCATATGTTGCCCGGGGAACGGTCTCCAAATACAAACAACTTAAGAAATATATTAAGTCGGCCTTGCAGAATCAGATCGCCGGCAATGGCTTCTCTTTTGTAGAAGTTCTTTCCACATGCCCTACTAACTGGCGTACCAATGCCCAACAAACCTGGAATTTCCTTGAGGATGAAATGGAGAAACAATTCCCGGTTGGGGAACTGAAGAATCCGCTCGGAAAGGGGGAGAAATAGATGGGACTGATTAGAATTGCATTGGCAGGCGAAGGTGGCCAGGGGGTGCAGTCGATAGCAGAAATAATGGCTGAGGCTGCTTATGAGAATAACCGGCAAGCCTTATATATCCCCAATTTCGGTCTTGAACAACGTGGTGGCGTATCTATTGCATTCATACAGTTCAGCGACACCCGGATTGGTGCCCCGAAATTTCAAAAGGCCGACATTGTGGTCGCGCTTAGTGAGAGGGCGGTAGCCAGAACAAAAAGCTACTCCGGTCCTGATACGCTGTTTGTATACGATTCCAGTTTCGATATCCCCGCTGAGGATTTCCCTAAGGTAGCAAAAAAGCTAATTGGCTTACCGGCCATCGAGACAGCCAACGAAGTATTGCATCCCCGAGTGTTCAACATCATCATTATGGGAGCAGTAATAGGGATGAGCGACATAGTAAGCTTTGAAGATGTTAAAAGGGCTCTGGAACATAAGCTTGGCTACAAGTTTGAACAGGATCCGAAACTTAGAGAACTTAATTTCCGGGCACTGGAGATGGGCAGAGAGATGGCGCAAAAAGCATTACAGGAAGGGGTGGCCCAGAGTGTCTGAACCCAAGGCTTTATCATACTCAATGGAAAGAGCCAATTTTCATATATTTCCCGAATATTGCAAGGGCTGTGGATTGTGTAAAGAAAAATGCCCCACCGATGTTATCGTATGGTCAGAGAAATTAGGTGTTTACGGTACCCCTGCAGTAAAACCTAAGGATGAAGACAGTTGTATAGCCTGCTTTATATGCGAGATGGTTTGTCCCGATTGTGCCATCAATATTGAGAAGAAAGCCAAGAAAAGGGCTGTATAAAAATTTTGATCAATCAGTTACTTAATTCTTGACATTAATTTTTGAGCATGATATTATAATCCTTGCGCGCGGCCCAAGGAAGCGCGCGAAAGCTCTGATAAAACAGAACAAAGAGAAAGACGAAGTGCGAAAACGGTTGAACTTGAGGCGGAAGGAAACGGAAGTCAAGGGGGAGACCAAAGGTCCAGCGATAACTTTTTTTAAGAAGAGCCATCGAATGGATTCAAAAGAAGAAGACTAAGCAGGGGAGACCCTGTAAGGGATAATTTTTTTGGAGAGTTTGATCCTGGCTCAGGACGAACGCTGGCGGCGTGCCTAACACATGCAAGTCGAACGGAGATACTTTTGAAGCTTGCGATAAAGTATCTTAGTGGCGGACGGGTGAGTAACGCGTGGGTAATCTGCCCATAAGTGGGGAACAACAGTTGGAAACGACTGCTAATACCGCATAATCTGCCTTAGGGTAGGAAAGGTGGCCTCTTAACAATGCTGCCGCTTATGGATGAGCCCGCGTCTGATTAGCTAGTTGGTGGGGTAAAGGCCTACCAAGGCGACGATCAGTAGCCGGCCTGAGAGGGTGAACGGCCACACTGGGACTGAGACACGGCCCAGACTCCTACGGGAGGCAGCAGTGGGGAATATTGCGCAATGGGGGAAACCCTGACGCAGCGACGCCGCGTGAGCGAAGAAGGCCTTAGGGTTGTAAAGCTCTGTTTTAGGGGACGAATGTCGTGGGGAGTAATATGACCTACGAATGACGGTACCCTAAGAGGAAGCCCCGGCTAACTACGTGCCAGCAGCCGCGGTAAGACGTAGGGGGCGAGCGTTGTCCGGAATTACTGGGCGT
>JAKJCH010000097.1 GCA_022706565.1 Bacillota bacterium
TTTACTGCTAAACAATAGTTTACGTTATCAAATGCCGACATAATATGCTGTGGATTGGCTTGGTTATACACAGAAAAGTATCGCTCGGTGATCTCTTGCGGCTCCAGGTGTTCATTAATCAAATAGCCGCAATTCAAAAGCAGGGTTTCCATATCAGAATACGAGTAACTGGCCAACATTGCCTCTCCAGCTTGGCCTGCCAGCATAACCTGTTTTTTTGCGCGTTCCCCAGCTTTGGCAGTATAAGTATCCTGGTCAGGGTAGTCGAACACAATGGTGCTTCCGCTGCAAACCAATTTGGAGATGCTTGCAATCAGGTCTATAAAACTCTCCTTTGAGAGATAATATGAGATTCCCAGCAGGCTGCAAAATGATAGCCGTGATCTATCAAATGCTGTGTTTGCAAACAGGTATTCATCAATGGTCGTAACGGCCAAGTCAACCGGCAGGTAGGTTAAATTATCTGGCTTCTCTTTGAAAATGCGGTTTATCCGACTTTGTTTTTCCTCGCTCATAAGAGGATGATCAAGCTCAAATATTTGGAGTTGAGAAGCCCATTCGGGCTGCCGGTAGGCGAAGCTATCGTATCCTGCGGCAAAGATAAGGTATTGTATCGCTCCATGATTGACTGCATTTCGTAATGCTTGCTCAGTAAAAGCGGATCTTCCCAGCGGCGACGGGGACAATTGATTGTCAACAATCCACCGCAAGGCATCAGCATCGCTGCCAGTAAATCCAGGATAAAAAAACTGAATGCCTTGTGTCATGCTTTTGGCGATTTGATTGTACTCCTCTTCGGATAATAGCGATCTGGCCACGCTGTCATCGAATATTTTGATATCGTTGTTTTCAGAATGGTACGCCCTTGAAAAGGCACTAACAAGTGCTGTCATGCTTGCCTGCTGCATATTAATATCACCCCTTATACTTAATACACCCAAATAGTGACCACTTCAAGACTTGTAATTTGTGAAATGTACGAATACGATGGGCTATATCGCGTAATTGTGATTGGAGGATGAGCATGCCCAAACCACGCAAGATGCTGAGTGACTGGGATGCACCTTATATTCAGGAACTTATGAGGCTAGTTGAAACGCAGAGCAAGGCTACGCTGGCGATGTGGGCAGTGGATTATGCTGAGTTAGTTATAATGCCACTGTGGACCAAGTATTATCCTCATGACCCGCGTCCCCAAAATGCTCTGCATGCTGCTCGCCAGTGGTTGGCGGGAACTATAAAACTGCCGCCAGCGAAAGCAGCGATCCTCGAATGTCATGCAGCTGCTCGTGAAGCCGATGCAAACCCTGTTGCCCAAGCCGCCGCCCGGGCCATAGGTCAATCTGCGTCCACCATTCATTCTGCCCGGCATTGTATCGGACTGGCGCTATATGGAGCCATAGCAGTTGCCTATGACACCCTTGGACCGGATGCGGACTGGCCGCAGGTGGAGCAATGTGCCGCCGACGAGTGCGGACGTATGCTTGAAGCGCTGCGTGCGATTGCGGTGGAAAATGAACCCAATCCGGCGAAAATTGACTGGAAATGCTGACTGATCCTTTTACAGCCTGGCATACGGAATCCTGGGCATCAATCCGGCAGAGGCATACAGGTACGAAATTCCCGATGGTTTACGCACAGCGATAGGGATATTCCTCTGTGTAATGATAGCTTTTCTCTATCCTGTATGGATCATAAGAATGATTCCCGATATTGCCAGCCACGTACCTGGCCAGACTTATGCCGTATTCATACTTGACCTTTGTCTAATTTTCCCGGCCATTGGGATTATCGCCTACCTCCTCCTCAAGAAGAAACCCTTAGGGGTTCTCCTGGCCGGTATGGCGCTCCTAAAGATTTTTACCTTATGCCTTAGTTGGACTTTCGGAGAGTTAACCAATCCCTTGGCCGGCAATACATTTACCCCCGAGATGGCCATCTTATCAAGCGCCCTCACCCTCTGTAGCTTGATCTTCTTTGTCCCCTATATTCTGAAGCTGAAGAAAGTATAGGTTGGTTCTCGATCTAGAAAGGAAGGCCCCGTTTATACATAAACGGAGTAACATTAAATATATACAAGCGTGTCGATTTTCGTTTATCCTGAAGAGAATAACGGCCGGGATGTGCTTTGATGGCAATCATCATAAAATTTATTGGCAAGAGTATATGGGGGAAGAAACTGCGGACTTTTTTGATCCTATTCTCCATTTGTCTTTCCACCGCGCTGCTGTTCTCATCACTGGGTATATCCCAGAATATAGCTCAGGTATACCTTAAACAAATCCGCAGCCAGATCGGTGAAGCCGAGATTGTCATTTATGCTAACAAGGAAAGTCCTTCTCGCTATTTCAGGACCAACCAGGCTGAAATATACCGGGACCAGCTTGACTACATCATAGGCACCATTAGTAAAGCTGGAGTATACCAGGTGGCCGCCAATGAACAGACAATGGTGAATCTGCTGGGATACAAGCTCGAAGAGCTGCAGAGAATGAATCCCCTGGTTATACAGCAGCAATACAGCCTGAATCCCTTCCAGGGCAACAAGATTATTATCAACCGGGTCACTGCTGACAAATACCAACTCCAGGTTGGAGATAACCTGGATTTAAAGATCAATGACCAGCTTCACCGTTTTACCATCGCCGCCATTGCTGCGCCAGAAGGGCTCCTGACTCCAGGAACAACCGGGTTCAGCGCGGTAGTACCGAGGGAAGCCCTGGCTACGATGATAGGGGAAAAAGGCCGGGTATCAGAAATATACATAAAAACTAGTAACCCTGCCGACATAGAGCCCGTCCTGACGTCTTTAAGCCAACAGTATAGTCGATATGAAGTCGAAAAGACTATTACCGAAAGTGAATTAAGAGAATATACCGATGTAATTCGCATGCCCTTTATGATGATGCTGATTCTGGTATGTTTGATCAGCATATTCGTCATCTACACGGCTTTCAAGGTTATTATCATGGAGCGTATGCCGGTGATGGGGACTTTCCGGAGTGTGGGTGCCACCCGGGCGATCACCAACCGGATTCTGCTGGCTGAAAGCACGATATACGGGGTGATAGGAGGAATCCTAGGGTGTGCGCTGGGAATAGGAATTCTCTATCTTATGACTTACTCCCTGTCCAGCAATCCTTGGAACGAGGCTCCCCCCGATGTCCAACTCACCTATAATCCTGTTTACCTGGGGATATCTTTAGCGGGTGCGATAATTTTATCAGTTTTCAGTTCCCTTATACCTGTAATGAAAGTCTACCGGACACCACTGCGGGATATTATTCTGAATACATACGATAACCAGGGTGGCAGACAAAAGAATAAAACCATTCCCGCTCTGATCATACTTGCCCTGATCCTTGCAATTCCTCCCTTACTGCCGGGCCAGACCGCTGGCATCTTGAGTATAGGGGGCCTCATCATCGGCACTCTGGCCATTGTGTGGCTGATCCCCCCGGTAACGGAAATATTTGTCCGCATCTATGAGAAAATCATTCCTTACCTGTTTGGCAATGAAGGAATACTGGCCATCAAAAATATCCGCAATAACAGGGAGATGCTCAATAACATAACCCTTTTGACCATAGGTCTGGCTAGTCTGCTGTTGATCAATACCATAAGTTTCAGTGTGGGACGGTTAGTAAGTGACGTATACAAGGATTTAAAATTCGATATCTGGGTTTATCATCCCCAGGTTGACCGCAGTCTGGAATCCCAGATCAGATCGGTTCCGGGGGTAGTATCTTCGCTGGGGCTTTACGAAATCAACCAGGTGGAAATCGCGGGTTCAACTGAAAAAATCGGCACGGTGTATGGGATCGATGGTAATCGGATGCTGGATTATTTGGATTTTCGGCTACAGGGGGATGCGGAGCAGATTCTGCAGCAGTATTCTTCTGTCCGCTCCATAATTCCCACCACCTTTTTAAAAGAAAAACTTAATCTGAACATTGGAGATATGCTTACATTGAAGACGGAAACTGGCGAAAAAGACTACCGTGTGGTAGGGTTTGCCGGCACCATAATAAACAATGGCAACACAGTATTGATACCTGCCAAATATGTAAAAAGCGACTGGCAGCAGCGCTATTTTACCTATCTGTGGGTGAAGAGCGATGCAGATCCGGCCGATGTCAGCCAATCAATAAAAGACAAATATCTACGCGATAATGTATTCACCATTACCAAGACTGAACTGCAGGAAACCAATAATCAGTCCAATAACCAGCTGTTTGTTCTATTGCAGGGCTTTTCTCTGATAACCATGCTTATTGGGATATTTGGGGTTTTCAATAATTTCGTAGTCAGCGTCCTGACCCGCAAAAGGTCTCTGGCTGTTTTCCGCTCCATCGGCATGAGCCAGAGGCAGATGGTAAAGGTCCTATTGGTGGAAGCCATGGCCGGTGGGTTGATCGCTGGCGTGACCGGCAGCCTGGTGGGAGGGTTTTTTTTGGTGCAAGCAGGATATAGCATGTTCGCAATGAACCTGCCGATAGAAATTATTTATTCGCCGCCATTGTTTATGGAAGCGGTCGTCGCCGGCGCCATAATCGCAGTACTTGCTTCTCTGGGCCCGTCGCGGCAGACTGCCCGGCTGGAAATTGTGAAAGAACTGAAATACGAATAAAGAGGGGGGTTGTTGGTGGAGGACATTATCTCAGCATCTGAGGTATATAAGAGTTTTTATCTGGGAGACGTGAAAATAGAAGTCCTCAAAGATATAAATCTAAGCATCACCCGGGGGGAATTTGTCAGTCTGATGGGGCCTTCAGGTTCCGGCAAAAGCACCCTGCTCTACCTCCTGGGCGGTCTTGATAAGCCTGACTCAGGGACCATAAAGGTAAAGGGCCGCGAACTGTCAGCCATGAGTGATAAGGAAGCCAGCCGCTTCCGGCGCCAGGAAATGGGCTTTATTTTTCAATTCTATAACCTGGTGCCGAACCTTAATATAGAAGACAATATCATGTTGCCGGTACTGCTGGACGGCCAACCTATCAAGAAATATCGGCAAAAATTAGATGATGTCTTAGCTGTGGTTGGATTGTCTGCCAGGAAAAGGCACACTCCTCGGGAACTTTCCGGCGGCGAACAGCAGCGAGTGGCTATCGCCCGGGCCCTCATGAACGATCCGGAAATCATACTGGCTGATGAGCCGGTGGGCAATCTGGACAGTAAAACGGGGACCGATGTTATGGAATTGTTCAAGCACATCAATGAAGAAGCCAAGAAAACCATCCTGCAGGTGACCCATTCGGAGGAATTGGCGCAATACAGCCACCGGATAATAAGACTCAGAGACGGAAAGGTGTGGGAATAATGAGAAAAGCTGCGCTATTGGCAATGACGGCGGTGTTTATCATGCTAATAATGCTTCCGCTGGGGTGCAATAAAACTGAGCCCCCGGCCGAAGAGACTGTAGCACCGGTGGAAGATCCAACTATTGATGCATTCGGCACCATCAAGGTGAAAACCATATCGGAACTAGTAGTTGATTTTCCGGCCCGGATAACGGAGGTCCATGTGGAAGCCGGTCAAACGCTGAATGCCGGCCAGAAGCTGGTCACCCTGGACGTGAGTGATATGAGAAATAGCATAGAAAAGCAACAACTTGAAATACAGCGGCTGCAAAATGATCTGCAGATGCGGCAAACACAGCACCAAAAGGCGCAGCAAGATCTGGAACGCCGCCAAGCCCTGCTAGAGGCGGGAGCCATACCAAGTACGGATTATGAAGAATTCGAGATGAATGTCAAGGAAGCTGCCAATGCCATCAAAAATGTGGAGATATCCATATCCGCCGCCCGAAGTGAATTGGCCCGGCTGAATAACAAGCTGTACGGCAATCCTCACTTGAAGGGCAACGCATTAGTATCGCCCTTTGCGCAGGGACTGGTGTATGAACTTAACTGCCAGGCCGGTCAGACTACTGATGCCGCCCGCAGCTTGTTAAGTATTATGGATCTGCAGACTATCTATGCGGAAGCAGAAATACCTGAGGAGTTTATCGGTGATGTAAGAATGGATGCGGTGGTTGTTATCGTGCCCGTGGCTGATTCCAGCCGGTCCTATCATGGCCGGATCCAGAAGATTTCCGATATCGCCGTAGAACGAAATGGCGAGACCATAATACCGGTAGAGATATCTCTTGATGATTATGACCAATTCTTAAAGCCCAACTATAACATAGACGTACAGATTTCTATCTGATTGTGGCCAGGGGTTATCTGTAGCATCTTGCCGACGGTTTGGCTCGAAGGTTTAGGCATTTCGCGACAAAAGATTATCCGAATGGTCAGAATAATCTAGGGTCTTGAAGGAAACGAGGAAGTACTGGAAATGGAAATACTGTTTGTTGAAGATGATAAAGTTATTGCCGCTGGGCTTTGCTACTCACTGATGCAGGAAGGGTATGCCGTTACCCACTGCCTGAACGTCGAGACAGCCAAAACGATGATCAGGGAGCATAGCTTTGGCCTGGCGATACTGGATTTATCCCTTCCAGACGGAAGCGGCTATGATTTATGCAAAATGATCAAGGCAATGTAGTCATGGGTCTCGACATGGGAGTGGACGATTACATAACCAAGCCGTTTCGGATAAGGGAATTGATCTCCCGAATCAAATCAGTACTGCGCCGCTATGACAAAGCCGAACCCCCAAAAACGCTGATTGAATTTGGTGGCCTGAAAATCGATACTGTCAAAGCGAAAGTATACAAAGCCGACCAGGAAATCAATCTTACTTCTCTTGAATACCGGTTACTTTTAATTTTTGCCAACCGGGAGGGTCAAGTTCTGAGCCGCAATCAGCTGTTGGAAAACCTATGGGATGTAG
>JAKJCH010000098.1 GCA_022706565.1 Bacillota bacterium
CCTGAGACCCTTCCACTGAACCTGGCTAACCTGGAGTTGATGGCCCGCAAATACAGTGTTCTCTATCTCAAACCCTGCAACGGCAGTCTGGGTGCCCGCATAATTAAAACCAAGGCTACTGGTGGTAAGTTAATTTATACGGTCTACTATCGTGGGCGCCATTATGGGCAGGTGGACAGTCCGGAGGAACTGCTGCGGGCAACCAAGGCAGTCCGGGGCAACCGGGCCTATATAGTCCAACAGGGAATTAGTCTGAATACCTACAATAATTGTTCCTTCGACCTACGTATTATCATCCAGAAGAACAGAGACGGCAAATGGTTGATAAGCAAAAAGCTGGCCCGGGTGGCTCCGCGCGGCAGCAGTATCACCAATCTCAGTCGAGGAGGCCGGGCCGCACTCAGTGAACGGGTTATGAGCAAGGTTTTTGAGGGCAGCCGCCCACTGATCAAAGCAAAAAATGAAGAAATGAGACGTCTGTGTCTGACCGTGGCCAAGACCCTGGAGGCCAGCAGCCAAGAAATCTATGGGGAATTGGGGCTGGACATCGGCATCGATAAAAAGGGTAATCTCTGGGTCATCGAAGTGAATTCCAAGCCTCGAAAGACCACAGTCACAAGTCTGTCCCGAGCGATAGTACGCAATACCTTCCAGCGTCCGCTGCAGTATGCTATTTATCTGGCTGGTTTTAGCAAGTCCAGGAAATAACAAACCAACAATTGGTTTAATACCTATTTCAGGAGTGGTAATATTTATGATAGTAATATGACGCAGGAGCTGAAAGGGAGTATTGAGTTATGAAGAATATGCGGACAAGGTATATCTTTAATACATTGCTTATATTTGTACTTCTATTGTCAGCCGGCGGGTGTGGTTGGCTCAGCCCCAGCCAGCCATCTCCCAGTCCCAATCCAAACGAAAACGGACAGAGCGCCGCACCGGCACCCAGCAGTCTCTTGCTAAACAGCCCAGCCATCCTGGGCACATCAAATATAGCTGATATAGTGGAAAAGGTTAGCCCGGCGGTGGTGAACATCGAGACTACAACTACCGTCAACGGCAATGACGTCTTTTTTAACAATGAATTTTTCCGTGAATTCTTCGGCAATGATGGCCGACTTCCCCAACCCAATGTCCAGACAGGAGTGGGGACTGGCTTCATTATCAGTTCTGATGGATACATTTTGACCAACCAGCATGTGATCGATGGGGCCTCCAAAATCGTAGTCCGCATGGCAGATTCTGAACAAGGTTACGATGCCACCGTAGTAGGCCAGGACTATGAACTCGACCTGGCCATTATAAAGGTTGAAGCTAATAAAACTTTGACCACCCTCAACATGGGCGATTCCGACCGGATACGAGTAGGGGACTGGGTCGTCGCCATCGGCAATCCTTATGGTCTTGATCATACTGTCACAGTGGGAGTGATAAGCGCCAAAGGCCGGCCCATCAGCATTGAGAATAGGGTGTATCGAAATCTGATTCAGACCGATGCCGCCATAAATCCCGGCAACAGCGGCGGGCCTCTCCTCAATACCAGCGGCGAAGTGGTGGGGATCAATACTGCGGTGAATTATGAGGCCCAGGGGATAGGCTTTGCAATATCCATTAATACTGCCAAGGAGATCATCGACGAATTGATCCGTACCGGCAAAGTGGTCCGACCCTACATCGGGGTTTGGCTGGAACCGATGAACGAAGCCTTCGCAGCCCGTTTCAATATTGCAAATTCCGGAGTGATAGTCGCCAACGTGATAGCTGGTGGGCCAGCGGAAAAAGCCGGCATACAGGTTAATGACGTTATCGTCAGCCTCAACGGAACCACAATCAAAGATTATGAAGGTTTACAGGATTTCCTCCAGACCCGAAAGGTGGGGGAGACCATAACGGTGGAGATAATCCGCAACGGCAATACCCTATCTATTCCGGTAACCCTGGCCGAGAAGCCACAGAACAGCTCCAGATAGAGAGACTTTTCAAAGAATAGTGGCTCCATGACGTTCCTGCCGCTAATAAAACGGCCGAGCGAACAAAATAAAGAATACGATGGGGTTAAGGTAACATACTTTGACATAAGGAGGTCTTGGGGTGCAGAAACACAACCGCATAGGCGTGCTAACCGGGGGCGGGGATTGCCCCGGATTGAATTCGGTCATTCGGGCCGTAACCAAGGCGGCGATAAACAAATATGGAATGGAAGTGGTTGGTTTTCTGGATGGCTTCAAGGGTCTGGTGGAAAACGACTATATGACACTGGACCTTAAGGCAGTATCCGGCATTGGTTACCGGGGGGGCACCATTCTGGGCAGCAGCAACCGTGACAATCCCTTTGCCTTTTACTCCAGCCTTGATAGCCAACGGGTCGCAACCGACCAATCAGACCGAGCTATCGCTAACCTTGAAGGTTTGGGATTGGATGGACTGATAGTCATCGGCGGCGATGGCAGCCTTCATATTGCCCAGCGTTTTGTCGAAAAAGGCGTAGCTATTGTGGGGGTGCCCAAGACCATTGACAACGATCTGTCTGCGACCGACGTCACTTTTGGCTTCCATACCGCGGTAGATACAGCCTCGCAAGCCCTGGACCGTCTCCATACTACTGCCGAAGCCCACCATCGGGTAATGATCCTGGAGGTGATGGGCAGATATGCGGGTTGGATTGCACTGCATGCGGGGATATCAGGTGGGCCCCACCAGATTTTAATACCGGAGATACCCTATAAGATAGAGAATGTAATCGCCAAGATCCGCAAGCGCCAGTGGCACGGGAAAAAATTCAGCATCATTGTGGTGGCTGAAGGGGCTGTTCCACTGGGCGGGCGGCAAGTGGTCCAGAAGATGGTGGCAGAGAGTCACGACCCGGTTAGATTGGGAGGTATCGGGCAGCACTTGGCCCAGGAAATTGAAGATCTGACCAAGATTGAGACCCGGGTTACTGTACTGGGCCATCTGCAGCGGGGGGGTTCCCCGATACCCTACGATCGCATATTGTCAGCCCGTTACGGAGTGGCGGCGGTGGATGCGTTTGCAACCGGCCAAAGGGGCACCATGGTCAGCCTGCGAGGACAGGAAATTATTACGGTACCCATCAAGGAGGCGATTAGTGAGTTGAAAAAAGTGGATCCTGAGAGTAGTATGGTAGAAGCAGCTCGGGCCATGGATATCGGCTTCGGCGACCGTTAAGGAAAGTTGGACTTTTTGCCGGGAGGCAGGAGATCATTATAAGTGGGAGAGGGGATTATGTGATGGTTTACAAGCCCAAAAAATCTATTGGTGGATTGCTGGGGCTGGTGGTCGGTATAATTGTTTTTGGTTTTGCCATCTGGGGTATCAACTTTAGTCTGGAGGAATCGGACCGGGTACTTAAGCTGATGCTGCTGGTACCCACCTACATTTTTGCTATTGGGTATGCCTATCTGCTTCTGGGTGCATTCATAATGAGCTACAGAGTAGATGATAGTGGGGTTACCATAAATTGGGGAATACACAAAAGACGAATTCCACTGTCGGCCATAGATGAGGTAGTTGACATCAAGGGCCGCGCCAACCTCTTCCCATTCTTGGCTACAGCCTGGAAGGGTTATATGTTTGGTTTATATTCAGGCCGTGGAATCGGATCGCTGAAGATGTATGCCACTCAACCTGAGGATGGATTCGTGTTGCTTAAGACCAAGCAGGGACAGTTTGGAGTCAACCCGGCCGACGAAGAGGGGTTCCTCAAGGATTTAGCCGGCAAGGTCGGCAAGGGCGTTCAGACTATTGATATGGACACCATGGATCCCGAGGTTTACGGCAAAGCTATTCATAAAGATGAGCATTTCGCTCTTTTTATGCGCTTGAATCAGATATTCCTGGCCATCCTGGCCATACTGATAGGAGCATTCTTCCCCGGTTCGGGAGCGCCCCCCATGATTGTGCTATTGATGGTGCTGGCCCTGGCCCTGTATGCTTTCAACGCCGGTAACGCCAAACGGCTTTACCAATTCAGTCCATCCGGAGCTGATATTACGCTTTTGATTGCCCTGATGGTAAATGGAATATTCATAATACTCACTGTGGTTGGGATTTGGTTTGTTTAGTGTTTGTCAGCTTGCCTGAACGTGGTTGGGGCATGGTACGCAAACTGGTTTTTCCAGGGATACGGTAACATTAATTATGTAAACTTATTGAAACAATGCAGTAAAGGATAATGATATTATTATGCAACTAGGCATTATCGGTATGCCCATGGTGGGCAAGACCACAATGTTCACACTTCTGACCGGGAGCAGTGACAAAGGCAGCCCGGGTAAAACCCAGACTGCCATAGCCCGCATACCTGATCCCAGAATAGACTATCTTTCCGGGGTCTTTAAGCCCAAGAAAACAACATATGCCCAGCTGGAGGTAATAGACATCCCTGGTTTGACGCCCGGGGGGGAGAAAAACGCGGCCCTGTTCTTGGATGCCGTCCGCCGGGCTGATGCTCTGCTGCATGTGGTGAGGCTATTCGACAATGAGTCAGTTCCGTATATATATGATAGCATCGATCCCATGCGGGATATTGAGACCATAAACTATGAGCTGCTGTTATCGGATCTGGACCTCATTGAAAAACGCATTGAACGCATCAATAGCAACAAGAAACGCAGCCAGATGTTGAGAGAACTGGGGCTGCTGGAACGGCTTAGAGATGCCCTGAGCGATGAGAAACCGATATCATCGGTAACAATTGATGATGATGAGCAGGAGATGATGTCTACCTACCAGTTTCTGACCAATAAACCGCTCCTGATTTGCTTGAATATCAGCGAGAACGAGATCAACCAGGAAGAATACCCGCAAAAGGATAGAATAATGGAGTTTTCCCGGCAGACCAACATACCAGTGGTGGCGGTGTCAGCGGAAATAGAGAGGGAAATAGCCGAATTGGAGCCAACCGAAAAGGAAGCATTCATGCAGGACCTGGGCATAACCGAAACCGGTCTGGCCAAGATCAGCCGTTCCATGTACGAGAGACTAGGCTTAATATCTTTTTTCACAGTGGGGGAAGACGAAGTCAAGGCCTGGACCATTGAAGCCGGTACCAGTGCCCGCAAGGCGGCTGGGAAGATTCACTCCGACATAGAAAGGGGCTTCATACGGGCTGAGGTGGTTGATTATCAGGTTTTCAAGGATTTGGGCAGCATGGCGGCGGTCAAGGAAAAAGGCCTGTTCAGGCTGGAAGGCAAGGAATATGTAGTCAAGGACGGAGAAATCGTTCATTTTCGCTTCAACGTATAGATAACAAAGTATAGATCTGGAACGAGATAATGGCCAAGGGCAGTCATGCGGCAGTCCTTGGCCATTTCATTGCTCCCTCACCTAAATAATAGTCAATCTGGTTCAGGCACTAACCATTTCCAAGTTTCATATCATGAACTATGAATACGAGAACGAAGTCTAATCCACTACCCAACTATATCAAAGCCATACGCCTAAGAGCTGGTAAGCCTGTCGTTCCGAAGGAGAAGGTGGTGGTCGGTGTCCTCACCACCCCCCGCCAGGGGTCCCACTACCTGCTTCCGTATGGCCGGGACGCGCGGCTCAAGAAAGAGATGACGGCAACCGCTAAGGCTCATGGCATATTTCTGTTCTTCTTTTATCCGGAAGGTTTCCATATGGGCAATGATACCGTTGTGGGCCACGCATTACAGATGAATAAGAGGGGGACGGAAAAATGGATCACCGGTGTTTTTCGGCGGCCCGACATTGTCTACAACCGTTTGAGTTATCGAAAAAATGAGGTCCAGAGGGATATTCATAAACTCTTAATTTACCTCCAAAACCATCCCCAAATAAAGCTGTTCAATCGTCGTTTTCTCCATAAGTGGGAGGTATATAAAAGCTTGGTGAACAACAGTTCGACCTGTGACCTGGTACCGGAGACCCGCCTATTTAATTTGAGCAACTTGGATTTGATGTTGCATAAGTATCCGCAGGTTTTTGTTAAACCGATGAATAACAGTGTCGGCAAAGGAATCCGGGTGGTCAGACGAAATCGCGCCGGAACTGGCTATGAATATAAACCGGCTGGCTCCGACAATAAGTGGAAGTCATGCAAGCTGATCCGGAGTTTGTACTTAAATCTGAAAGCAGGTATGACCGACAGCCGCCAATACCTTATTCAGAGAGGCCTGCAACTTTCCGAAATAGATGGACGGATATTTGATCTGCGCGCCCAGGTACAGAAAAATGGCTACGGCGAGTGGGTCCTTACTGGTGTTGGGGTTAGGGTGGCGGCACCCAACAAATACGTTACCCACGTACCCAATGGAGGGTCCCGGGCCGATTATGATCAGATAATGATGAGGGTATGCAGCGGTTACCCCCGATGCCTAAAAAATCTGGAGGTCCAATTAATCCGTATATGTAATACGGTCCCTACTGTCTTGGAAAAGGCCCTTGGTATGAATCTGGGCATCCTATCGATTGACATAGGACTGGAGCAAAACGGGATAATGCAGGTGATCGAGGTCAATTCAAAGCCGGCTAGCTTCGATGAAGATCACATCCGCCAACGGCATCTGGAATATTTGAACCAATATTTTCTCTATCTGAGCAAATCATAATCTTGCTGGAAAAGGAGACTCGTCATGCTATTAGGATTTACCTGCCGCGACAATAAAACCAGTGCCAGTATTAGAGACTACCTATCCTCGAAAGGTCAAATTTTCGCCCAGCGGGAAGTGACCATCGAAGGGCAGGTCTACCAGAGGATGTTGATCAAGAGCGGGCCATCCAATGTCCGCTACCAGGTAAACGCCATTCAGGCGGTGCAAGCCAG
>JAKJCH010000099.1:0-326 GCA_022706565.1 Bacillota bacterium
GTGACCAACTGCAATACTACCCGGAGCAGATACAGAACTTCACCCCCACCCCGATGACGGTTTCGACCTGCATGTACTATACTGGAATCGACCCCGCCAGTGGGGAGCAGGTCTATGTACCCCGCCAGCTCAAAGAACGCAGGATGCAGCGCGCTCTGCTGCAATACCGCAACCGAGCCAACCATAAGTTGGCCCGGGAAGCCCTGCAGACCTGCCATCGTGAGGACTTGATCGGGTCCGGGCCCAAAGCGCTGGTGAAGGCTCCAAAGACGGCTCGGACAGTCAATTCGGGCCGGAGCCGGAAGAGATTCAAGTAACCATTGATT
>JAKJCH010000099.1:336-6785 GCA_022706565.1 Bacillota bacterium
AACAACCGGAGCGGGCCATTCTGGTAGGGGTAAAATCCCGCCAGTCTATAGATTTTGAGTCATCCCTGGAGGAATTACAGGGTTTGGCGGAAGCGGCCGGGGCTATGGTGGCGGCAACCCTGATCCAGGCCCGGGAACGTCCCAGCGCTTCCACCTATATTGGCAAGGGCAAGCTGGAGGAACTCAACCACCTGGTAGAGGAACTGCAGCCGGACCTGGTCATTTTCGACAGTGAACTGTCGCCGGTGCAGCTGCGCAACCTGGAAGATGCGGTGAAGGTGAAGGTTATTGACCGCACCATGCTGATCCTGGACATTTTCAGTCAGCGGGCCCGTACCCGGGAAGGTATCCTGCAGGTGGAACTGGCCAACCTGAAATACCGTCTGCCGCGACTGACCGGACGAGGGGCGGAAATGGCCCGGTTGAGCGGCGGTATCGGCACCCGGTCCGGCGCGGGGGAACAGAAGATAGAACTGGACCGGCGGCGTATCCGTAACCGCATCCGCGATATCGAGAACCAGATGGATAAAGTGAAGCGGACCCGGGAACTGCATCGCAAGCAACGGCAGCGGGCAGGGCTGAAGACCATCTCCCTGGTAGGTTACACCAATGCCGGCAAATCATCGCTCTTCAATACGCTATGCAAGACTGCTCATCGCCGCGGCAACCGCCCGGTGGAAGCGGACGATCGTCTCTTTCAAACCCTGGATACCACCACCCGCAAGATCGGTCTGCCGGGTGGGACCGAAGCCCTGATCACAGATACGGTTGGATTTATCCAGAACCTTCCTCACCATCTGGTAGCTGCCTTCCGCTCCACCCTGGAAGAGGCGATTGACAGCGACATCCTACTCCACGTTGTCGACATAGCGGACCCGGATAGCCTGGATAAAGAACAAGTGGTGGAAAAGGTCCTGCAGGAATTGGGGGCGGTGCCCGAAAAGATAATGACCGTTTACAACAAGACCGATTTGCTGGATTTCGAGATCGATGGAGACAGCGGCCAGATTTTCGTGTCCGCCAAGACCGGGGCTGGCATCCAGGAATTGCTGGCAGCCTTGGAGAGAAAACTGCTTCAGGCGTCTGAACCGGTTTCATTGCGGTGAGAAACGGCCAAAACCGGCCTGAATCAGTTTGGCGGCGAAAAACAATTTCATTGCAGGAATTATTGATTTCGTGTTGAATAATAAATCAGTGTTGAATGTAGACACTGTGTGTTAGGCTTACAATTTCATTTAAACCCATTTTCTCCGAGCCTCAAGTCCTAAGGGGGAACCTACGGACTTCAGGCCGGCAGGGTTCGTTTGGAAACGAGCGGGCCTTCCATTGTGAGAAGGAGATGCTTGGTGGCGCATGGCCGATTTGGAAAGACCATTTTCCAAGTCCGAGCTATGGTGTGTATATTGCTCAGCATTTCCGGCTGGGCTTTTTTTGTGGGTAAAGAAGGAAGAGTACAGGGTTTCAAAGTATACTGGGTACTTTCTCGCTGGAGGAACTGGATTGGAAGCCTTTGTGATAGATTTCTCGAAAGAGGTACAGGATTATGCACGAACTCTCGATTATGCAAGGCGTATTGGACATTGTCCGGGATAGTGCGGTACAAAACGGTATCAGCCGCATAAACAAACTGAAGCTCGTAATCGGGAGTCTAACAATGATAATGCCGGACAGTCTCAGGTTTGCCTTCGAGGTGCTAAGCCAGGATGAGATGTTTCGCGAAGCAGATCTGCAGATCGAAGAGGTGCCGGCTTTCATCAGATGCCATGCTTGCAATAGTGAAACGGCCCAGGAAGATGCCTACTGTTTCGTTTGTTCCGGCTGCGGGTCCAACCAGGTTGAAGTAGTCAAGGGCCGGGAGATGTATTTGGATTACTACGAAGGGGACTGCGTGTAATGGTTCAGGTAAATATGGAAACCCACTTGCTGGGGGCCAACGAATTATTAGCTAGGCGGAACCGCCAGTTGTTTAAGGATCACAAGGTGCTGGTGATTAACCTCATGAGTTCGCCCGGCTCGGGCAAGACCACCATCCTGGAACGCACTATCGAGGCATTGGGCGGGCAACTCCGGTTGGGGGTCATCGAGGGTGACCTGTACACGGATCAGGACGCCCAGCGCATTGAAAAAAAAGGGGTTAAAGTAATCCAGATTAATACCGAAGGAGCTTGTCATCTGGATGCTGCTATGGTGGGCAAAGCCTATGGCCAGCTGCCTACTGATAAGATGGACCTGATGGTTATAGAAAACGTCGGCAACCTGGTCTGCCCGGCCGAGTTCGACCTGGGCGAGGACTTCACCGCTGTGGTCATAAGCACCACCGAGGGCAACGATAAACTGCGCAAATACCCTTTGATATTTCGTCAGGCCAAAGCGGTGCTGCTCAATAAAATGGATCTCCTGCCTTATACCGATTTTAATCTGGAGAGGTTTAAGAACGACCTGGACCAGATTAATCCCTCCGCCACCGTGTTTATGGTCTCCGGACGTACTGGGGAGGGCATAGAAAACTGGACTCGATGGGTCTTCGAGGAGGTGAAAAGGAAAAACCCTTTCTAATATTTATAGAGATAGAGTATCCTGGAATGATTTGTTGTGCGGAAAAATCTGGGATTGAGACATAAGTGACTGGAGGGAGAATTAGAATATGGCAACCAAATTGAGCCGTCGCGACTTTATGCGCGCTGCTGCAGGCTCAGCGGCTGCAGTATCCCTGGCAGGATTTCTGTCACCGTATATAGCCGAAGCCGCGGAAGCCGGAGAATTGCCGCCAGTGATATGGTTAGCCGGTGGCGCCTGCACTGGTTGTGCAGTTTCCTTGTTGAACTGCCAGGATCCAGACATTCAAGACGTATTGCTGAAGGTTATCAGCCTGCGTTTCCAGGAGAACGTAATGGCTGCTCAGGGAGAGCAGGCCATCAATGCCATTTACGATGTTGTGGCAAAGTACCCAGGTCAGTATGTGTTGGCCGTGGAAGGGTCAGTTCAGATTAAAGAAAACGGCAAATGGTGCGTGATCGGGGAAAGAGAGGGCCACGAGGTAACCATGCTGCAAGCTGTCAAGGATGTGGGCAGCCAGGCGGCCGCTATTATTAACATCGGGACCTGTTCGTGTTTTGGGGGGCTCCCCTCCGCAGATCCCAATCCTTCTGAATCAAGATCAGTGGCTGACATAGTCAAAGGCAAACCCATCATCAACGTGGCGGGGTGTCCGCCTCATCCGGATTGGATCGTCGGGACCATCGCTCACTACCTGCTCTTCAAGGATGTCCCGGAACTGGATTCGGCCGGGCGTCCCAAGATGTTCTATGGCCGGATCATTCATGACAATTGCCAGCGCCGGCAATACTTCGACAATGGTATATTTGCCAAGAACTTTGGAGAAATGGGCTGCATGCTGGAGCTGGGTTGTAAAGGACCGATAGCTCATTGTGACTCCACTACCCGTTTATGGAACGGAGGAGTAAACTGGTGCGTGCAGTGCGGCGGTGTATGTCTGGCCTGCACCGAACCTCAATTCCCCAACTGGCCGATTTATGAGCGGATGGCGGAAATGCCAATCGGACCGGCTACCACCGCTACTGTAGACCAAATCGGATTTGTCCTGGGCGGGGCGGCAGTTCTGGGAATCGGCGGTCATCTAGCCGGAAACATCGCCACCGGCCGGATTGGGTCCAAGAAGGATCATGATAAGGAAGAAGGTGACAACTAATGGCGCAGACCATAAAAATTGATCCCATTACTCGTATCGAAGGTCATCTTGGGGTAGAGGTGGAAATTGAGGGCGGCGTGGTAGTCAATGCCAAATCCATGGGCATGATGTTCAGGGGATTGGAGTTGATTATGAAGGGCCGTGATCCCCGCGATGCGCAACAGATCATGCAAAGAATCTGCGGAGTCTGACCGATTGGTCATGCCACCGCGGGTACGTTGGCTTTAGATAACGCTTTTGGAATTGAACCTCCGCCGAATGGCCGGATTATCAGAAACTTGATTTTAGGTTCCAACTATATACAATCGCATATTCTGCACTTCTTTCATCTGGCTGCTCTGGACTATGTCAAGGGCCCGGATGTACCGCCCTTTATTCCTCGCTACGAGGGTGACTACCGCCTCCCGGATAGCGTAAATGCCGAGGTTGTCAATACCTACCTGGAAGCCTTGAAGATGAGACGCAGAGCCCATGAGATGACGGCCCTATGGGGTGGTCGTATGCCGCACAACCAGGCTATTGTTCCGGGTGGAGTCACCGAGGTTCCGGATAGCCAGAAAATCGTGGATTTCAAATTCCGCCTGGCGGAACTGATCGAATTCATTGATGGCAAGTATGTACCCACCGTGAAGGCGGTGGCGGCCACTTATCCCGAGTACTTCAATATCGGGGTGGGCTGCAAAAATATGCTCTCATTCGGGGCATTCCCGTTAGCGGAGGGTGCTCTAACAGACTTTGTCCATCAAGAGAAATTCTTCCCCTCCAAGGTTTTAGTGGGTGGTCAGCTCAAGGATCTGGAACCCGACGTGATTGGTGAAGATGTAAAATATAGCTGGTACGAGGATGAAATTGAAAAAGAGCCTACCAAGGCCGTAGTAACCCCTAATACTGGTAAGAAGGGTGCCTACTCCTGGGTTAAGGCTCCCCGTTACAATGGCAATGTAATGGAAGTCGGTCCCCTGGCCCGGTTGATCACCGCTCAGAATCCAGATGTGCTGGCCTTGGGGGACAAAGCCTACTCGGTGTTGGGACGTCACTTTGCCCGTGCCGTGGAAGCCTCCATGATAGCTCATGCCATGGACGAATGGGTTATGAAATTGGAGGTTGGTCAGCCGGTCTGTACTCCGCATAAGGTCCCCAAAGAGGCACAGGGAATGGGCTTGACAGAAGCCGCGCGTGGCGCCCTGGGCCATTGGAACAAGATCGAAAAAGGCCGTACCGCTGTTTACAATGCGGTAGTTCCCAGCACCTGGAACATGTCGCCGCGGGACGACCGTGACCAGATGGGCGCCATGGAGCAGGCTTTGATCGGCTGCCCGGTCAAGGATCCAGCCAATCCGTTTGAAATCGTCAGGATCGTTCGCTCCTTCGATCCCTGCCTGGCTTGCGCTATCCACGTAATGACTCCGGATAAGAAGGTTCTCAGCCAGTTTGTGATCGGTTAAGGGGGTGTGGCCATGATTAAAAAGATGGAGTTAAGACACCCGTTGTGGGTCCGCCTGCTGCATTGGTCCAATATGATCTCCATAACCATGCTGTGCCTGACCGGGTTTTATATCCATGCGCCCTTGTCCTTCCGTTTGTTTGAGAATATGGATAATGCCCGTACTGCACATTTTGCCTTCGCCATGGTGTTGTTCGTCGGCGTAGTCCTGCGTATCTACCTGGCTATAGCGGAGAAGGATTGGCCTAATATTCTTTATCACCCGATTGAGGATACCAAGAAGCTGCCCAGCATGATCAAGTACTACCTGTTCTTGGCTAAGGATCATCCCTACTATGGTAAATACAATCCCGGCCAGAAGGGAATGTACACCGGGGTGTTTGTCCTGGCCCTGTTCCAGGTCCTTACTGGATTTATTCTTTACAAACCAGAGTTCTTTACCTCTTGGGCCTACTTCTTCGGTGGTTACCTGGTCGTAAGGATTCTTCATTATATCGTGACCTGGATTTTCGTGTTGATGGTTTTGGTACACGTTTACTTGGACGTGGCCGAAGGGATCCCTGTTCTGAAGTCCATATTCACGGGTAAAATCCCGGCTGATTTCCACCACGGCTACCACGTGGATGAACAGGGAAGAAAGATCGAGCCCGAAAGAGGAGTAAGCGCATAATTAGGAGGCAGCTTTAGTGAGTAAAGTTATGGTCGTGGGAATCGGCAATCTCATAATGAGGGACGACGGAGTAGGGGTTCACGCCATCAAGGCCCTGGAAGCACTGGGCCTTCCGGAAGAAGTGGAGCTGATCGACGGCGGAACCAACAGTTATGACCTTATAGAGGAATTTTGCCGGGCGGAAAAGCTGGTTATAGTTGATGCCATGCATGCCGGGGGGGAGCCAGGCACCATATACCGGGCTCCCTTGAAAGAACTAGGGTTGCAGTCGATCGAGACCATAACCTCGCTGCATGAAATGCACTTTGTGGAAGCAATGAAAATGACCCATATGCTGGGGTATGACCCGCCCACCATCGTTTTTGGAATCGAACCGGCGGAGGTGGAAGTAAGCATGGAATTAAGCCCCCAGGTAGCGGCCAAATTTCCACGCCTGGTCGAATTGATGCAAGAGGAAATCCTGAAGCTGCTCCAAGAGTAAACCCAAAGGGATGCCCGGATGACGACACTATATAAGTACTGAGCCGGCAGGGTGGGTCGCAGGCAGCCATTCTTTGCGGCCCACCTTGCAGTTCCATATCATGTTTCCATTATTTTGGGGAACAGAGTGAACAAAATGGAACTGA
>JAKJCH010000009.1:0-18196 GCA_022706565.1 Bacillota bacterium
GAAAAAATCCTGGTATTCTTTAGCCCTTGCCAGCCTGCACTAACTGTCAGTATAAAAAGCCTGCTGCATCCATTTTCATAAATCACTTGGCTTTTACCAGAAAAAACAAAAGTCCTCCAGTTTTACCTGGAGGAGTTGCTTTGACTCTTATAAAGTAAGGTGGCGGAGTTAAACTGAATCTGTCAAAAACCTAAAAACCTCACTTTTCCTGTACAGGACCACCGATCGAAGGGTTGGGTTCAATCTTCCAAAAACCTGGTCTCGCGCGAAGGGTACTTGGGCTAACTTACGTGGTAGGAAACTAAAAACCTGGAGTTAACTATCCTAGCTAATTAATCTCTCCGCCACCTTGGTTATATTATAATTGCCGCGATGAGCTAACGCAACTTATAAATGCATGCAAATACTGGCAAATGGTAACGCGGGCCAGTTTCTATTAATGCCATAAGCTGGTAGAATAGGATTGGACGGAATCGATCCTAGGCACGGGAGATATAATAATACCAGCACGCCGCAGGAGATGGTCACCATAAAAAGCCGCCTGGTAAAGCAAATAATGCTGCTCATAGCCTTTGCAGCCTTTATGGCTTGGCTGGCAGCCAATACAAGCCTTGTTTGGCAGGGCTTCAAAACGTTCGCGTCCTTCTTTAATGCCCTGCTGGTGGGGATTGCCATTGCGTTCATATTGAACAAGCCCTGTATGTATATTGACGATCGTCTGGGCTTGAAAAAGAAAATGCCGGCCCTAAACCGGGGGCTGGCCGTTATGCTCACCTACCTGCTGGTATTTTTGATACTGTTTGTCTTGACCATGTTTGTAGTCCCCCAGATTATCAACAGTATCCAGGATTTCATCCAAAGGGTGAGTACCTATGCAGCCAACTCCCAGGCGTGGATGGACCGGGTCAGCGAGACTTTACGACTGCAGAAGATAGACCTGTCCTCTTTTACCACCCAGCTGTTGGATTCAATCAAGGGGTTTACCGAGAACTTGTCCGGTGTGGTTTCATCAATAATAGGTATTACTGCGGGTGTTATCGCGTTCCTCTTCAACCTTTTCATTGCCCTGATATTTTCCATCTACCTGTTGGCGGGTAAGGAGAGCATTCTCCGCAACTGCCGGCGAGTGTGCCGCAGCTATCTCTCGGACGAGATATATGGCAAACTCCGCTATGTATATCACGTGATCGTGGACGTGTTTAACAAGTTCGTTTATGGACAATTGACCGAGGCCGTCATATTAGGGGTATTGTGTTTTGCCGGCATGATGGTACTGGGCTTTGACTATCCGCTCATGATAAGTACCCTGGTCGGGGTCACCGCCCTGGTGCCTATGATCGGCGCCTATATCGGCGGGGCCATTTCCGTATTGCTCCTGGCCTTGATCTCCCCGATCCAAGCCCTGTGGTTTATTGTCTTCCTGGTTGTGCTGCAGCAGTTGGAGGGCAACCTCATCTACCCGCGGGTAGTGGGTGGAAGCCTGGGCCTACCCGGCATCTGGGTGCTCCTGGCCACCATAGTGGGCAGCGGGCTGGCCGGTCCCTTGGGCATACTGCTGGGCGTGCCCATCGCCACCGTGCTCTACACCCTTCTAAAAAACGATGTGCGCCGGAGAGAAATACTCGAAGAAAGCTAGCAGAGTTCTGAGGAGCGGAATATATCGTGATGGAACGACTCATGGCAATCATAAAAAAAGCAGGCGGGATGATCCTGGCAGCCGACCTCGAGCATGCTGATGTGGAGGTGAAGTCGACGCGGGGAGACCTGCGAACCAATTACGATACCGCGGTGGAGGAGTTTCTCCGCCGGGAATTGGCCCTGGTGTTGCCTGAGGCCCAGTTCATTGGCGAGGAAAGCGGCCTGCAAAAACGGGAAGCCGACAAATATTGTTTCATTGTCGATCCCATCGACGGGACTGCCAATTTTACCTGGGACTATCATCATAGTGCGGTTTCGATAGCCCTGGCCAAGGGAGAGAGAATCCTGGCGGGACTCGTTTACAATCCCTATTTGGACGAGCTGTTTCACGCCCGGGCTGGTGAGGGAGCCTACCTTAACGGCCGGCTGATTCAGGTCAGCCAGCGGTCTCTGCGGGATGGATTGATCTGCTTTGGGACCTCGCCCTATGACAAGACAAAAGCCGCGGCCACTTTTTCCCTGGCCCGGCTGCTTTATGAAAAATCCCTCGATGTGCGCCGCAGCGGGTCGGCGGCCTTGGATCTCTGTTACGTGGCCTGCGGGCGCTGCGACCTTTTTTACGAAATGAGCCTGTATCCCTGGGATTATGCCGCCGCCGCGCTGATAGTGACCGAAGCCGGCGGTATGTTGGCGACGATGGAAGGCGAGGAGCTGCGCTTCAGCGACCGCACTACCTTGGTAGCGGGGGGACCACCCGCCTTCCGTGACTTCTGGGAGTTATATATTTAAACCTACTTGTCTTTGGATTTGCCTAATAATCGTTTCATCATACGCTTCAAAAGACTATTGCTAACCCCACCCTCTGTCGACGGAGGGTTTTTTTGCATCTGTGCCGGAGAGGCTTTTACCTCCTGGACCGGCAAGGTGATGACCTTGGACTTTTCCGATGCCGGTTTAGGTTGCCGGGGCGGGGGTGATGGCGGGGGCACCACCGTCAACTTGGGAGACTGAGCGTCCGGGACCGCTTTCAACTGCCGCTCTTTATTGTCATGGCTGCGCGAGCGGGATCTGGACCGGTTGCGCTTACGCTGCCCTTCCTTGGGTTTGGGTGGGGCGGTCTCGTCCTTGGGAACGATCTTGCGCCCGTGGGCCTTGACCCACTTGTCGATGGATTCCCTATTCTCGGTGAAATATTGCTCAGGCGGTATCTCTGCCTCCTCGATGAGGCAGCCGATATGCTCCTCGATCTCATAAAGGGTCATGATGTCGTCACTGGTCACCAGGGTCACTGCCCGCCCGCCGTTACCAGCTCGGCCTGTGCGGCCGATCCGGTGTACATAGTTGTCAAGTTCGTTGGGTACGTCATAGTTGATCACCAGGCTCAGGTCGTCGATATGAATGCCGCGCCCGGCTACGTCGGTGGCCACCAGCAGCGAAAACTTGCCTTCAGGGTCTTGAGGCGTTTGACTTGGGGGATGTCCCCGTGCAAGGCCTGGGAGTCATAACCATGGTTGGACAGGAAGCGCTGCACACGGTCCACGGTTACGCGCATATTGCAAAAGATCATACAGCTCTCGGGCCGCTCCAGCCACAGGATGCGGTGCAGGGTCTCGTTTTTTTCTCTTTCACTGACCCGGTAATAAAGCTGTTGGATGGTGTCCACGGTCATGGTCGGCGATTCTATCTCGATGGTATCCGGATGCTTCATATTTTCCCGGCAAACCCTCTGAATGTCGGGGGGGATGGTAGCAGAAAAAACCAGGGTAGTCCGGTTTTTGGGAACCGTCTTTATGATCCGGCGTACCTGGTCCATGAATCCCATATCCAGCATCCGGTCGGCTTCATCCAGGACCAAGAAACGGATGTGCTTGGTTTTGAGAGTGCCATGGCTGATGTGGTCAAAAACCCGGCCCGGGGTCCCGGTCACTATGGTGACCCCCTGTTTTAGAACCTCGTCTTCCACCCGTATGTTGTGCTGGCCGTAGACGGCGGTACTCTTGTGGGGGAGGTATTTGGCCATTAGTCTCAGATCGTTATCCACCTGCACTGCCAGCTCCCGGGTTGGGGTAAGAATCAGCGCCAGCGGTCCAGGTGCTTCCGGATCCGTCATCTGCAGGATGGGGACGCCGAAAACCGCGGTTTTACCGGTGCCGGTTTTTGCCATGACGATCAGGTCTTCGCCGTTGAGAATTGGAGGGATGGCCTGGGTTTGAACCTCGGTGGGAGCTTCGAATCCCATGTCCTGGAGCGCTTGCAGAATAGGAGGGGCGATCCCGAGTTCTTTAAAACTTTTTTGCATTCCAATCTTCTTTCCTTATGGTTGATGTTCAATTTTTGTATATTAAAACCTGTTTCATATGCTGATATACCAATTATAACAGGGGATACGCCCCTAAGTACAATATTACCGGATCTAAATTGCGCCAATTGGGGAGATGAACCGACCGGCGCCGCAATTAGACGACAGGAAAGCTTAGACTATGCGGCCGTCACAAGGGCAAGCGGGCAAATACTCTCAAATAGGATTATAATTTGAATCAGGTGGCAATACACTGTCAGTTCAAGCGCCAGGCCTGAGGCCGGGTGACAATGGACTGGCAGGGAACTGTTGGCTTAATATAGATCTTATTACACTCTGAAGGGGAATGACAAATATGGTATACATCAACGACGATACCCTGGACCGGTGGATCAGGGAAGATGTACCCTACATTGACCTGACCACCCAAACCCTTAATATCGGGCGGAAACCGGGCAAAATGATGTTCGAGTGCCGCGAGGATGCGGTGGTTTGCGGTACCGAGGAAGCAGAGCGGATACTGCAGAAGTTGAATGTCAAGACCTTCTGGCGGATGCCCTCGGGAGACAAGGTCCAGCCTCACACCGTGGTGCTGGAAGCCGAGGGAGACGCAGCCGGCTTGCATATGGCCTGGAAGGTGTGCCAGAACCTGCTGGAATATGCCACCGGGGTGGCTACCCGCACTGCTCTCATAGTAACCCGGGCCCGGGAAGCCAATCCGGAGGTCCAGGTGGTTTCCACCCGCAAAATAATCCCGGGCACCAAGCATTTGGCCTTGAAAGGTGTTTTGGCAGGCGGGGGAATGCCTCACCGCTTGGGAATTTCTGAAACCATTCTGGTATTTGCCCAGCATACCAACTTCATGGGAGGGCTGGAAGGATTCATGCGTCAGGTGGACCAGCTGAAGAAAAGGAATCCGGAGAAAAAGATTATTGCTGAAGCGGGAACAGCTGAAGAAGGTATCAGCCTGGTTAAAGCCGGAGTTGATGGGGTGCAATTCGACAAGTTGGACAATCAGCTTTTGGCTGAGGCAGTAAAGCAAATCCGCAGCTTCAATACCGCGGTGACCATTCTGGCATCAGGAGGCATCAATGCCGACAATGCCGGCCAAGTAGCGCGAACAGGGGTTGATGTGGTCGTTACTTCGGCCATGTACCACGGCCGTCCGGCCGATTACGGGGTGAGAATCTCCGCGCTGTAATCTTTGCAACCCCACCGTCCTGAATCCAAACAAAAAGCAGCCGGCGGAAATATTGATCTCCCTTCAGGAGACAGATTGCCAAGGCTGCTTTATTAATGGGATGATTATTTGGAAGCTGGGGTCAAGTTCAAACGATACTCGTCCCCGCTTCGCTCCAGGTTGATCTCATAGCCCAAGCTCTGGGCCAGACGCGTAACGTTTTCCAGGGATACTTCACTGTCCAACAGCACCGAGATAGGTTCCTGGGGGTTCTTGTCCATGGCGCTCTTGGTTCTGACCACTGGGATGGGGCAGGATAGCCCTCTGGCATCTACTTCTAACATCGTGTACCTCCTTTATCAGGCATTTGACATCTATGGTTGTTCCCCCAGCACTTGGGCCAGGGCCTTGGGTATTTGTTTGACCACTGAACTGATACTGCTGGCGGGCGTAACCGCAGCCAGCTGCCCGGCGATCCGATTGGCGCCGGCGCTTATCGCTGCCGCCTGAACTGCATTCATACCGCCAAACAACAGAGCGGAGCACATACCGGTAATGCTGTCACCAGTGCCGCCGATGCATTCCATAGCTGGTATGTCCGGACCGTCGATAACCTCCAGGATGCCTGTCTCGTCGGCTATCAAGTCCCGGGGGCCTTTCACCAGCAAAATCCGTGCTGCGCCCTTAAGTTTAAAGGCGGTCTCGATAAGTTCAGGATTACGATCACTGTCCATCTCGAACAGGTGCTTGGCGATATAGGCAGGATGGAAGGCATCTGCATCGGCCAGAAAAGCCAATTCGGAACAGTCCGGGGTAAATACATCGAAACCACTTGCCAACCCCGCTGCCTTGGCTGCATACATGGAAGCCGCGTCGGCTATCAGGATAGGCCGGGGTTGCAGTCTATCGACCTTCTCATACAACTGGTGCATCAGTTCCAGGTCGGGCATCCAATAATGCAGTGCCAAGACCTTGGGGTGTATGGCAGCGACATTATCGATCAGATATTTGTACAAGGTGCGGCTGCCGCGGCCGGCACCGGTGTCACCGGCCAGGATCGCGCGAGGCGCCTCCAATCCCAGGTAATCGGTGGTGGCCAGGGCGGCAGCGATCATAGCCGCCGTGCCTTGGCTCCAGGGGATACGGTGACCATCGACCACGATCGAGTCATCTTTCATCTGAACCGAACCGGTTATCAGTGGGATTTCCGCCACCGGTACTATGCCGGCAATGATCAGCATTGGCTTTTCCTCTCTTCCCAGATTTCCTGGGCGCCCTCAGCGGCGCGGTCCAACATCAATGAACATAGGGAATGCCCCATTTCTTTGGGCCGCCGAATCTGGTCCAGCCGTTTGCCCACCAACTCGATGTTCATATAGGGTATATCGGGGCAACCGCCCCCGGAAGTATTGACAATCATGCCACTGGCATTCTCGAAGGTTAGCTTCATGTTGCCGGCTTTGACCATGGTGTACCCATCGTATTCCGACACTTTAATAATGTCCAGCAGTTCTGCCGTGCCGCTCAGCGGGCTGATCTGGACCACCGGGACCCGGTCCTGGAGAATTCTTTGCACAGCAGCCTGTTGGATCAGATTGATCTCCAGGGCCAGATCACAACCCTTGCGCAGGAACGGGGGAGGCGCCACCAAGCGGCAGCGTATATCATTCTTGTTAAGTATCCTCTCCGCCATAATAGCATCTTCTACCGAATAGAAGATGACCAGACCGGATTCCACCTGTTGCTTTCCCCGCTGGGCAGCCGAAGATTTATTGCTTTTTCCAAACCAAGCCATTGCCAGCCTCCGTTTCAACTATTCGTGTTTTTACTTATCTTTCTCAGGCGATATTTTCCCGCATGAACCACCCCAGACCACATACTATGATCAAGCCAACGATTACTGCGGCTGGACCAAAGGTGCCTGGTCCGGCAGTACTGGAGGCCAGCAGGAAGTTATGGCTTACGGCAGCGCCCACGATAAGTCCCATGACTGTCACCCCGGCATCGATATCACCTTCAGAGGCCAGGATGGTCTGACGCAAGGGGCATCCGCCCAAGAGGGTGGCACCAAGTCCGCACAGGACCATGCCCATGAAGTTCCAAACTGCGTTGGTATGGGCTATGGGTTGGCCTTCAAAGCCCACCAGGAACCGCCCGGTTAAAAGGTTGACTAAAATGGCACCCACGAAGAAAGCCGCAATACCACTGAAAAGGTAGGTGTCTTTAACCAGGAAAAGGTCGCGCCATCCCCCTACGAAGCACATCCTGGTCCGTTGGGCCAGTACGCCAATAAGGAGGCCGACGGCCAGGCTGATCCACAGGGCAGCATGCATGGAACCGGGGCCCTTTTCACTGTAGGCAATGAATTCGGGTTTGAATACCGCCAGCAAGAGCAAGCCGACCATGATCAGCGGGAACAAAAAACCTCCAACTTTATATGTAGAGGTGGCCCGGCCCAAATTGAAACCGCGCTTCAGGAAGAAGACGCCCATTAGAGCTCCTACCACTACTCCACCCAATCCCCACAGGGCGTTCAGGTCGCCGCCCGCCAGCCGCAATACGGCCCGCACCGGGCAGCCCAGAAATACCAAAGCCCCGATCATTACGAACATACCAAGTAAAAAGCGCGCCAAGGTGTTGGATCCGGAGCGGACCCGGAATTCTTTGAAAGCGATTGCCGCTGCGAAGGCGCCCAGCGCCATTCCCATGATTTCGACCCGCAGGTACTTCACTATAGCAGCGTTGTGCAGGCCCAGCGCTCCAGTGATATCCCGGTAGAAGCAAGCCAGGCAGACGCCCATATTGGCAGGATTCCCCAGGACCGACATATAAGCGGCCAGAGCCCCGAATGTGAAACCTGCCCCGATCATCAGGTACTTCTTGTTTTTCACTCGTTCCTTCCTCCTCATCATACGATTAAAACTATTGAATGAGCCAGTCCATCACCTTCTTTCTGCCGGTTTTATCCAATATGGCTTTCGACAGGTTTCTCGGATATCCTCCCTGTATATAATATATATAATTAGAAGTTATAAATATGCCGGTGCAAATGCCTTTGACACGCCAACCACGGAGAAAAAACAAACTTGGAATATTATCAAGCGGGGGGCGGCATTAATAAAGGCTAGTCATTGGAATCCATCCACTGCCTCCCGGGGTGCACATTTTCAGTAGACAAGGGCAGAATGGGGGCAATATGGTAAAATGAGAATGTAACAAAGTCACTTGGATTACATGAAATCCTTACCGGCAGGCAAACTGAGACTAGTGTTTGACAATGAAGGGAGGATGCATGATGAACCAGAATGACGATCACCATCATTCCCATACCCACGCCCATACCCATACCAGCCTCCCTGCGGAGCCTGCACCGATCGGGACTGCGGCCAGCCCCCAAAATAGCTCCAGCCACGGTGCTCACGACCGCCAGTCACACCAACACCATGATCCTGATGTTTTTAAACAGAAGTTCTGGGCAGTAGTTTTGCTGACCATTCCGGTGCTGGTCTTCAGTGAGCACTTTATGGGTTTGCTGGGGCTAAGTGCCCCCCATTTCACAGGCAGTCATTATATCCCGGCGGTTTTCGGCATCTTGGTTTTCATAGTCGGAGGCATGGTTTTCATCCAGGGCGGTATAAATGAACTAAGAAATCGTCAGCCCGGTATGATGACCCTGATAATGTTGGCCATTATGGTCTCCTTCGGGTATAGCCTGCTGGTAACGCTGGGCCTGCCCGGTCAGGAGATATTTTGGGAACTGGCCACCCTTATCGATATAATGCTGCTGGGTCACTGGTTGGAGCTGCGGGCGGTCCAGAACGCCGGGAGTGCGGTGGATGAGATGGCCCGATTGCTTCCTGACACAGCTTATAAGGTCCAGGGGGAGAAGATTTTCGAGGTACCGGTGACCAGTTTGCGGGCCGGAGATGAATTACTGGTAAGGCCGGGAGGGAGAATCCCGGCAGATGGCCGGGTCATTCACGGCGAGAGCCAGGTAAACCAGTCGATGGTAACCGGGGAGTCGGTACCGGTGGCCAAGAAAGCCGGTGATGAAGTAATCGCCGGAACTATAAATGCGGAGGGTTCCCTTAGAATACAGGTGGTCAATACCGGTGACGCTACTTATTTAGCCGGTATAATGCGACTGGTTGAAGAGGCTCAGCGGTCCAAATCCCGCTCTCAGTTGCTGGCTGACCGGGCGGCCCTGTGGCTGGTCATTATCGCGGTAACCGCAGCTCTGGTAACGGCTGTTGCCTGGGGGATAAGCGGAGCTCCCTCGGAAATAATAATGGAACGGGTAGTAACCGTGATGGTGGCCGCCTGTCCTCATGCCCTGGGTCTGGCTATACCGTTGGTCATAGCCATATCCACCTCCCTCAGCGCCCAATCTGGTTTGCTGGTCCGCAACCGCCTGATGTTTGAGGCGGCCCGCGATATAGACTATGTGGTCTTTGACAAGACCGGCACGCTGACCGAGGGAAGGCACCAGTTGACGGGGATAATCCCGGCACTTGGAATATCCGCTGAAGAGGTTCTCCGCCTGGCGGCTTCCGCGGAGTACGAAGCTGAGCACATGCTGGCTCAAACCATAGTAAATGCTGCCCAGGAGAAAAATCTTGATCTGCTGCCCGCCACCAGCTTTGAGTCCATGCCGGGAAGGGGTATAACGGCGCGCATAGAGGGGAGACAGGTGCAGGTGGGCGGCCCCAACCTGTTGGCCTTGGCTGGAACTACCGTGCCCCCGGAACTGACGAGCCCGGAGAAAGAGGCACTCGACGCGGGCCAGACCCTGGTTTACTTGTTGATCGAGAACCAGGTCAAAGGCCTGTTGACCCTGGCCGACAGGGTCAAGGAAGAGTCCCGAGAAGCGATAGAAGCCATTAAATCCATGGGGATAAAGGTAGCCATGCTGACCGGCGACAATGAGAAAGTAGCCGCCCGGACTGCCGGGCAGCTGGGGATTACGGAATATTTCGCGGGGGTACTGCCGGAGAACAAAGCCGCAGTTATCAAAAACCTGCAAGGGCAAGGTTACCGGGCCGCCATGGTAGGCGACGGAGTCAACGATGCTCCCGCCCTGGTCCAGGCTGATGTGGGGATTGCTATCGGTGCCGGTACCGATGTGGCCGTGGAGTCAGCCGGCATTGTGCTGGTTCGCAGCGACCCCCGCGATGTGGCCCGGTTGATTACCATCTCCCGGGCAACCTACCGTAAGATGATCCAGAACCTGGGGTGGGCGACCGCCTATAATATTGTGGTGATTCCCTTGGCCGCCGGAGTGCTGGCTCCTTGGGGATTTGTCCTGCCCATGGCGGCGGGTGCGGTGGTCATGTCCTTGAGTACCATTATCGTAGCCGTGAACGCCCAGTTGCTCAGAGGTATCCTGCCAACCAAAGGTGAGGCGTCGACATAGGCATTCATTGAGAGGGGGACGATAATCATGATGGGGCGCTACTGGTGGTACATGCATGACGCAGGGTGGCCATGGTGGGGAATGGGCCTGCAGATGCTGTTGTGGATCCTATTGGCGATGGTCTTTGTCTGGTTTCTGGTGCGTTTGTTCAAAAAACCTGATGTCCCTACCAAATCTGATGATCCGCTGTCGGTTTTAAAGATGCGGCTAGCCAAAGGGGAGATCACCAAAGAGGAATTCCAGGAGATGAAAGAACTTCTTAAATAGCTGGGCAATTTGAATGGAGGCGATAGTAATGAAGAAAGTGGTCATGTTCACAACCCAAACCTGACCCCATTGCAAACCGGCGAAAGAGTTTCTTTCCCAGCAGAAAATAAGCTTCACGGAAAAGGATGTCAACGCCGACCCTGAAGCCCATGCGGAATTCACCCGGCGCGGGCTCCGCGGGGTTCCCGCATTTGTTATTGGCGACGATGTGGTAGTCGGATTGGATAAAGCCCGCATACTGCAGTTGGTTGATCACCGGGTGGTCGAATGCTCCCAGTGTCATACCAAACTGCGGGTGCCCACTGACCGCGGTTCGATCAAGGTAACCTGCCCGAAATGCAAGAACGTGTTTGACTGGGCCCCATAAAGCTGGGGCTGGGGTGGTGGGCAGATCCGCCATAACAACATCCGCCAAGTAGATTAAGACTAGGATTCGATGTCGCGTCGGCGGCGATTGATGTTAAACTCGCTGGGACCGAAAATGCCCCCGCAATGTTTGATGCTGTCTTCAAGGGCGTCATAAGCCAGTTCCATTTCGAAGATGACGTTGGCGTTGGCACTGCCGGCCGGCAGCTCCTCCATCTCGCGTTTAGCGTCATTCATGTGGGAAATAGCTGAATCTATAAGTACTCTCAGGTCCATTATCGGGCCTCCTTTTTTGTTTTAGGTTATACGGGGAAGCCAAAATTATACCGAGAGTGAGGAGGGCGGTAATGTTTCTGTATAGCAGAACCGCTATTGATCCAACCTAGTTTTATAGTAACGGGCTCGAGACGCCCGGTAATTTTCCATGGGCTGGAGGGTTGGCGTTGTTTCCCACCAAAATATTCTTCGAAGCGGCCGCCCTGGAATATGAATTGGGCCGCAGGCTCCAACAGCGATACCGCGATGTTCCCTGGATCGAGATTGAGAACCATAACCGCATAGAAGAACTGACTTCTCGCCCTAACCAGGATTTCCCCCGCATGAAGAATTACCTCATCATCGGGGTCAGAAAGACGCACAAGTATGTACAGAACTACAAAGTCTCCGATTACTTGGTTCCTTTCACTTCCTCGGGGTGCAGCGCTATGTGCCTGTACTGTTACCTGGTGTGCAACTACAACAAATGTTCTTACCTGCGGTTGTTTGTCAATCGTGAACATATGATGAAGAAACTGATCAAGTGTGCAGAGTCAGCCGGCCGTGACCTTACGTTCGAAATCGGCAGCAACAGCGATCTGGTCCTGGAAAACACCATCACCGACAACCTCCCATGGGTTATCGAGAGATTCGCAACGGCCAGCCGGGGATTTATAACCTTTCCCACTAAATTCGATATGGTGGAACCGCTGCTTGATCTGGATCACCGTGGCCGGGTTATCTTCCGGATGAGCGTGAATCCTGATTTCATCATTCGGCGAGTGGAGTTGGGCACATCGTCGTTGGCGCAGCGCATCGATGCCCTGAACCGAATGGCCGAGGCCGGTTACAAAGTAGGGCTGCTGATTGCTCCGGTTGTTTTAGTGGAAGATTGGCAAAACCTCTACCAGGAATTGATCGAAGAATTGGCTGACAAGCTGTCCGACCGGGTGCAGCGGGAAGGATTCATCGAAGTCATATTTATGACCTACAGCTACGTGCACAACGCCATTAACAGCGATGCATTTCCCAACGCCACACCGATCTACCGAAAAGAGATGATGACCGGGCGGGGGAGGGGCAAGTACTGCTACCGGAACACCGTGCGGGAACCGGCTGAATCGTTCCTGCGCGAAGAATTGGCGCACAAGCTGGGTGGCATGGACATCAGGTACATGGTTTGAAATATACGATACTGCCACTTTGTAACTCCACCCACTCGAAGCGCCGGAATTTCTTCAAGTGATATTTTTCCCTTTAATATTTATTGAATAAACATCGATTCAATCCAATTTATATCGTATAGGTTAGTAAGGGGTATTTCACCCCGTAATGTATTTGTTTCAAACCAATATTTCATCCGGAGCGGATAAAGGCAAACCTGGTGAAAGCCAGGGACGCAAAGCCACAGGGTCTAAGGCGTTACGCTATGACAGCCGGTTGCCATTGTGAGGATAAACGGTCCGAACTGCGGCAGCTGCTGCAGTTTTCTTTATTTGATGGAACAGCCGGTGGTTTGTGTCACCCGCAGTTGGCAAGCGGATATTGGCAGGTAATTAGGAAGGGTGTAGCCAGATGATTAATGTGCTGATGGTCGTGGCCGACAATAATGAGGCTAACAGAATCTATCAAGTTATGAAAGGCTCCAACGCGAATTTTAATTGCTTCTGTGCTGAGGATGCCAGCGGTGCGATGGAGATGCTTGAAGACAATAAGATGGAACTGATCATCTTGGACACAGACCTGCCCGGCGAATCGGGCCTGGAACTGGCTCAGCGGATACGCCGTATTCCCTGTTATCAGTTTACCTGGATCATCTTCCTGAGCGGGGACGATTATTATGAGATAGAAGCCTATCGGCAGATACGCTGCTATGATTTTTTCGTCAAACCGTACGATGAAGAACTATTGCTGTCAACTGTCGAAATGCTCAGCCGTTACAAGATCACCAGCGTTTCGGAAGACGACCGAGTGGTGGTGACCTTTAAGTACCGGGACCATTACCTGCGCATCCCGGCCCGGGATATTCTGTACTTCGAAGTATGCGGCAATAACTCGACCCTGTACACTTATAATGAAGAATACCCCCTGAAAAAGATGTCCTTGCGGAAGATAAAAATGATGCTGCCCAGATATTTTGTCCAATGCCACAAGTCATTCGTCGTCAACCGCAACTACATCGAGGCCATAATGAAAGGGCCTTATGGCTGGGAAATCAAACTCAAGAATTATGATCGCACCCTGCCCAGCGGAGACAAGTACAAGGGCAATGTGACCGAGTTCAAAGCCTAGCAGAGCACGGGCAGAGCACGGGGACGGTTCTTTTGCTTCGTTCGTTTTGGCTTGGTTCACTCGGCACCTCATGCGAGGCACGGGGACCATGCATGTATTATAATTTTGAAGATTGTTCGGCCGCCTGATCTATAATACCTGGTCAAAGAGCAATAGGGAAAAACCCGATTCGAAAGATAGGTAGACTGCCGAACACGCAGTCTATCTTTCGTTTGCTCATGGGCACGTGTCTCGGATAAATAGTCCGAAAACGCTGATATGCTTATAGTACTAGATTAGTCACCAAAAGACGGTTCTCGATCTGGGTCAATACCCGGTGAGAACCGTCTTGTTTTCGTGTGACCGTAATGTCAGCGCCAATTATCAGTGGGCGTTGGGGTTCTTAAAGCTCGGGGCTTTGGCATTGTCAGCGTTGAAGGTCTGGCCGCCGGGGGTGGACAGGTCGAAGTATATCTTGGAGTCCTGGGTCACGCCCCAATTCTGCTGGGAACCGGAATCCTGGATGCGGTTGAAGGCCTCCCGGAACATGGTGTTGTGGGCTTCTTCGCGGTTGAGCAGGAAATCGATGGTGTCCCGGACCCCTTTGTCGTTTATCTGGCGATACAGATACTCATAAACCACCTTGGCCCGCTGCTCGGCGGCGATGTTGGATAACAGGTCAGCCGCCAGGTCCCCTGTTTCGTTGACATAAGCGGCAGTCCAGGGGAAGCCGGAGGCATTGGTCAGCGCCGGGGTCAGGCCGGTCAGCACATGGGCCTCGACGTTCCCAATGGTAGCGTTGTTGGCGTCCAGGTTGTGCCCATTGAGCAGGTTGATCGCGGTGGCCACCATCTCCATGTGGCTCAGCTCTTCGGAGGCGATGTCCAGGAACAGGTCCTTGATGGCGGGATCTTGGACCCGAAAACTCTGGGATAAATACTGCATGGCTGCTTTCAGTTCACCCTGGGGCCCCCCTAATTGCTCCTGCAGCAGGGCTGCATAATTGGGATTGGGATTATCCACCCTGACCTCGTGTAGGAGGGCTTTTTCATGTTTAAACAAGTATTTTCACTCCTTTTGCAGTTTTGTAGTAGGTTTCACGCATGGACATCTTATTATCCCCGCCAATCCATGCTTACCAAGGAAACCCTTCCCTTATGGAGCGGCTGGTTATAGAGGCACTTTGTAACAACCATGCCTTAATTTGAATAAATAAATATCATATAGCCCTAATGATTGCCATTATGCGAAAGGAGGACTTGTTTTGGATAATCAGCGAATCAACAACGACCTGGCCCGCGCCCGCATCCAGATACAGCAGTATGTCAGGCGCTGGCCGCCCCGGGAAGGCTTGTTTCGAGGAACCATATTTCCAGAACTTTACCGCCCCTACTATTTCCAACCGCCAGTTCCGGACGGGATGCCTGCTCCCGGCACCATGAGAGCGCGCCGGTTTAAGATGGCCGCCAGGAAGATGAAAAGGGGGAAAAGACATGTCAACCGTTAGAATGCAGATGCTTATAGATATCATGGCCCTGGAATTTACCGCGGTTGAGCTTAATCTCTTTCTCGATACTCACCCCGGCGAGCGGCGTGCACTGGACGCCTACAATGCCACGGTAGTGCAGCTTGATGAACTGAAAAGAGAATATGAGGCTCGCTTCGGCCCCCTGACCAACTTCGGATACTCCGACAGCGACTACCCCTGGCGCTGGGTGGAGGAGCCCTGGCCCTGGCAGATTAACTTTGCACACATGAAAGGAGTCTAGCCGATGTGGATTTATGAAAAGAAATTGGAATTTCCCAGCCGGATCTGCAGCACCAATCCCAAGCTGGCCAAAGTCATCATCACCCAGTATGGCGGCCCCGACGGTGAACTGGCGGCTTCGCTGCGGTATCTGACCCAACGCTATACCATGCCCACCGGTCGGTCCAAGGCCGTCCTCAACGATATTGGCACCGAGGAATTGGCGCACATGGAGATCGTGGCTACCATGGTGTACAACCTGATCAAGGATGCATCCCTGGAGGAGATCAAGGCCGCCGGGCTGGACGGCTATTATGCCGACCACGACAAGGCCCTCTATTTCGTAAATGGCGATGGCGTACCCTGGGTAGCCCAGTATATCCAGTCCAAGGGCGACCCGGTGGCCGACCTGCATGAAAACCTGGCGGCCGAGCAAAAGGCGCGGGCCACTTATGAGTATCTCCTGCAGCTATCCGATGACCCGGGGATATCCGAGACCCTGGCTTTCCTGCGTCAGCGGGAAGTGATCCATTTCCAGCGCTTCGGAGAGACCCTGGAACATATCTACGAGTTTTATAACCACCAGCACCGCTTCTTTATGGGAGACCATAGTTGACGGCTCTCTGGAGGAACGCTGCAAAAAACGACTGGTCCTTGGCGGGGGAAAGCCAGGGACCAATTATTTTACCTGATTAGCCATTATTTGGCCGGGTAGATCATGGCTCATCGGCGCAAATTTTTACCGCTGTCAAAGCATACTATGGACATGTTGGTCAGATTTATTTTGTATGGATTATTAGGCTGGATCGCCGAGATATTGTTTACCGGGTCGTATTCGATGTTATCAGGATCGGTGAAACTATCGGGACAAACCTATCTGTGGATGTTTCCTATCTATGGATTGGCCGTCTTCCTGGAGCCGATGCGGAAGCAGATGTGGACCATGCCTTGGCCGGTCCGGGGGACGATCTGGGCGGGTACCTTTTTTATCATCGAGTACCTGAGCGGATGGTTGCTGAGGGCGGCCATCGGTGTATGCCCTTGGGACTACAGTCAGGCCGGCAGCTTGGCCCTGGACGGATTGATCCGGCTGGACTACTTTCCGGTGTGGTTCACGGCCGGTTTAATATATGAAAGGCTCTGTGATTTTCTGGTCCGAGCCCAGCTAATATATTATGGGGAAGCCGACCGGGAGGCAGCTGGCGACAGTTAGCGAAGCATTGGGCACGGTTCTTTAGAGGCATAGGGACGGTTCTTTTACCCCGGTTTCCCTATTCAGATTTGATTTTCTCTGCGACACCCTTGGGAACACCGAGAATTGACGCGATCATTCGCTGTGACAATCCTGTTGGTTCGCAGGTATCGAATTACCTCGATTTGTCTTTGCCTATCTGTCTTGATTTCATCGGAATCCATTCCCTGATACTGATTGTGCCAATATGCTGAAAGATAAGCTCGTCCGTCCTCGACTGTTCGAACCGCCTTTTCATCTTCTACAATAAAAATAAAAGCTGCATCATCTTCTTGCTATGAGAAACACTGAAACACCTGAAGCGCCGTGTTCCCGTTATTGCTAAATATACTAAGCACAAATTGAGTGCCCAACCATGCCTGGCCCTGGGCTATTTTACAGCAGGCAAAAGAAATGTGCCCGCGTATGCGCGCATCGGGTATTTTAGTTTCGTGCCGCGGTCGGCTTATGCTAGAATTAATGCTGATGTCCGGTGGGAAAATTTGTCGGCCAGATTGATCATTCAAGGAGGTCTTGATATGTTGAATCTTTTGAAAAAACGGAGGAGCATCCGTCGGTATAAACAGACTCCGCTCAAGCCTGAGGAAATGCAATGTTTGGTTAAAGCAGCTTTGTTGTCTCCCTCCTCGCGCGGCCGCCAGCCCTGGGAGTTCATTATGGTCACCGACCCCATAGTGCTGGAGAAGCTGTCGGTCAGCAAACCTCACAGCGCCGCCTTTCTCAAGAGTGCCGCTCTGGGAGTGGTGATCGTGGCTGATCCAGGCATATCCGATGTATGGGTGGAAGACACCTCCATCGCCGCCACGCTGGTTCATTTGACGGCCGCATCGATGGATTTGGGTTCATGCTGGATTCAGATTCGAGGCCGGGAACACCGCCCTGGTGAAAAGGCCGGGGATTACATAAAGAACCTGCTGGAAATCCCGGAGAAGTATGAGGTGGAGGCTATAGTTGCCGTCGGTTACCCTGACGAAAACAAGGCCCCTCGCACCGAAAAGGATTTGCCCTACGAAAAAGCGCACCTGGAGAAATTCGGTACCCCTTGGCCTAATTAAACAGGCACAAATTCGGGGGGACATTAGACGAGCGGGCAAAAGAACCGTCTCCATGCCCCGTGCGCGGGCGTTAGATGAGCGGGGAAAAAGAAGCGTCCCCATGCTTTGGGGAATAAGAGGTAGCAATGATGCAGGGTTTTGATGCAACCATCGCCGTGGCCGTGTTTCTGTCGGCCTACGGGATGATAATGGCGGAGAAGCTGCACCGAGCCGTGGTGAGCCTGGCTGGAGCAGTAGTGATAGTCGTATTTGGTATCCTCACCCAGGAAGAAGCCTTTGCGGGCATCGATTGGAATACCATCGGCTTGCTGGTGGGGATGATGATCATCGTCAACATCACTCGCCGCAGCGGTATTTTTGAATTTGTGGCCATATGGGCGACCAAGGTCTCCAGAGGGAGACCGGTTCTGCTGCTGGTTTTGCTGACCGTCATAACTGCCTTTATATCGGCTT
>JAKJCH010000009.1:18339-21559 GCA_022706565.1 Bacillota bacterium
ACCGCCACTCTTATCGGGGATCCGCCCAATATCCTGATCGGTTCGGCCACCCACCTGGGATTCAATGATTTCATAGTAAACCTGGCCCCGGCCGTTCTGATCATAATGCCACTGATAATGGCCCTGATAGTCCTGATCTATGGGCGCACTTTTCAAGTTACCGAAGCTGATCAACAAAAAGTCATGGCCATGAACGAATGGGATGCGATCCGGGACTGGTTTATCCTGAAAAGATCGTTAGCCGTCTTGGCCCTGACCATAATAGGATTCTTCCTGCATCAGCCCCTGCACCTGGAGTCGGCGACCATAGCCCTGGCTGGGGCGGTGCTGCTGATGATCGTCACCCGGGAAGAACCGGAAGATGTTCTGCTGACTGTGGAGTGGCCCACTTTGTTCTTCTTTATGGGATTGTTTATCCTGGTGGAGAGCCTGGTCAGAACCGGGGTCATCACCACTTTGGCTCAGCAAGCCATGATCCTGACCCAGGGAAACTTCCCCCTTACCGCTATACTGATTCTGTGGGTGTCGGCGTTCGCTTCCGCCATCGTGGACAATATCCCCTTTGTGGCGGCAATGATACCTTTGCTGAAGGACGTGGGGATGATGTCAGGGATGCCCATGGATCCCCTGTGGTGGTCACTAGCCTTGGGAGCCTGCCTGGGAGGCAACGGCACCATCATCGGGGCTTCGGCCAACGTGGTGGTGGCCGGTATAGCCGAGCGCCATGGTTTGAAGATTACCTTCTGGGGCTTCGCCAAAGTAGGAATGCCAATGATGATCGTCTCCGTAATAATTGCTACCGGTTACGTATATCTGCGCTACCTCATGTAAATGGCAGCCTTCTTTGATGTTCGGGTTATCCGCGCCGGTACTCGGCAATATAGGGCAGGTTGCGGTATTCTTCCTCATGGTCCAGCCCGTATCCGACCAGATAGAGGTCGGGCATGGTGAAACAACAATAATCGATTTGGATGGGCAATAACCGCCCGGCCGGATTGTTCAGCAGGGTGCAGACCTTGAGGCTGGCCGGTCGAGCCGCTTCCAGGTGCTGGCGGACCAAGCCCAGGGTCAGACCGGTACCGATAACGTCCTCCACCAGCAACACATGCTGTCCCTGCAGGTCATAGTCGAGGTCCTTGACGAACTGGATACCGCCGGTATGTTTCCTGGTGGCCTCCGAAGGTACCCGGGTGGAGAGAAAGTCGATCTTGAGAGGTATGGTCAGACAGCGGGTCAGATCAGCCACGAAATAGATGGAACCCTTCAGGACACTCACGACGATCAGCTTTTGCCCCTCATAATCGCGGTTGATCTGTGCGGCCACTTCGCTGATCCGCAGTTGGATCTCATCCTGGCTGAAAATAATCCTGCCAGGACCAGTCTTACTCATTTGGTTCCTCTCCCTTCATCAATCCGAATCTCTTCACCAGGGTATTGAAATCCCTTTTAAATACTATATTAATGTTGGTCCCCGGATAGAGCTTTCTCAACATCTGTACCTTTTTTTTCTTCTGGGCTACATAACGCTGGTCCATGGTGGTCAGCTCGATGTAGGTATCGAACTTGGGCAGGTAAAAATCCGGGGAGAAGGCCTGGATCACATTGCCTTCGGCGTCCCACTTGATGGGGAAGGTGCGCGGTTCGTACTCCCAATCCAAGCCGTGCATGTCGAGTATCCGGGCAAATTCCTCCTCGGAGGGATGTTTGAAGATCACCTGCTGTTCCTGGTCTTCTGCTCCAGTGGCAGACTCGGCCAGGGCAGGGGATTGGCGGTTCTCAGCCATGTACTGGATGAACCGGGCGGCCTCATCGATACCAAGCTTATCAGTATTTAAAATCACATGGTAGAGTGATGGATCAGACCAATCCTTACCATATATGGTCGATATGTAGCGTTTGTGTTTACGGTCGGACAGTTCCAGGAAACGCTCCGCGTCCTTGGGTTCCAGACCTCGCTTTTTAATGATGCGGTCGATTCTCACTGCGGGCGAAGCTATTATCCTAACGTGCAGGGCGTCGGGACGATCGGCGAATACGATCTGCGCCCCCATACCGAAGATAATCACCGGCCCCTGGTCCACTTGGGCCTTGAGACGGCTTTCCAAGTGCTGGGCGAAAGTCAGGCCATCGGACGATTGAGTCATAAAAAAAGCGGGGCTTTCAGCCAGCATGTGCATCTCGTGCGGAGTAGCGACGGAGGGAAACACCTTTTTCATGGCCAGGTCCCGGGTCAGAAGCGGGATATTCATATTGCGGGCCAGTTGCTGGGTTATCTCTTCGCCCATGCTGCCTGTCTGTCGGGAAATCGTGATAAGCAATACGGTCACCTCTAGCTGTAGATCGGGTGAAGTCCAGCGGGACGTTAATTCCCGTAGTGAATGCTTCCGATACTATTATATCACGAATATTCGCCATCTAACCGCGGGACTCCTGCGCAGGGGAGCCGGGAACGGCAGAAAAACCTGCCCCCGATATTGTGAAGCCAGACCAATGATTAGCTAGAACGGCGGTGTAACTCGAGGGTGAACCGATACCTCCCTTCAACATAGCCCAAAATACGATATAATAAAAAGGATTCACCGGACATTAGCCTGTTCCGGGAAAATACTAGCCCAGCCGGGTACCAGAATCGCCCGGATTATGGGCAGCGGAGGTTGTTTCATGCAGGATTGCTGGTTCTACGAACGACACACAGATGGGTATGAAGTAAGGTGGAGAATCACCGGTATTTTGCATCAGGAGACCACTCCTTTTCAGAAACTGGCGGTGATCGAGACCGTTGAATGGGGCCGGGCTCTGGTACTTGATGGGGTGCTGCAGCTGGCCGACAAGGACGAATACATATACCATGAGATGATAACCCACATAGCCATGAATGGTCATCCTCATCCCCAGGACGTGCTGATTATTGGCGGCGGCGACGGGGGCGCGGTGCGGGAGGCGGTAAAGCACCAGCATCTGCGGCACCTGGACCTGGTCGAAATCGACCAACGGGTGGTGGAGATCAGCCAACAGTATTTCCCTCGCGTAGCATCGGCTTTCGCCGATCCCCGGGTGAATCTTCATTTTGCGGACGGATTTGATTATATTAAGAACCCTCTGCGCCAGTACGATCTGGTCATAGTCGACAGTTCCGACCCGGTGGGTCCTTCTCTGAAATTATTCAGCGTGGAGTTCTACCGCGACCTTCACAAGATACTTAAACCCGATGGTATGGCGG
>JAKJCH010000009.1:21655-21898 GCA_022706565.1 Bacillota bacterium
ATCAGAATCCCCGGTTTTCTATACTGACCATTTTGCCGCCTGCCTCGCCAATCTCCGCCAGGTCTTTCCCATAACAGAGGTTTACCTGGCGCCTATCGCCACCTATGTCAGCGGGCCCTGGGCTTTTACAGTGGGCAGCAAACAACACGACCCTCGTATCATCAACAATGACCAGCCGGTGACCACCGGTCTGCAATACTACACAGAAGAATTGCACCGGGCCGCCTTCTGCCTGCCGGGCTT